>CAMEZN010000282.1 GCA_945947845.1 uncultured Mucispirillum sp.
ATATTTTATATTTTCTATATATCTCTGGAATAACTGGTCCAAAACTCCAAGCTTCAATTTCTTCTTTAAATGCTGCAATATTTAAATCCATAATAAATTGAGCTTGAACAAAATATAATAATTTTTGTAAACGAATATTGGAAACTCCACCTAAATGTTCATCACAATAATTTATAATATATCTACTAACTGTATCAACACTATATTTCCCTTCCATAATACACCTGTTTTTTATTATGTTAATGCCAGCTGAGGCTGAAAAAGGTATTCTTTAGGGTTATTTACTACTTCAGTATAACTTTTTTCCCCTTCATAACTGTCTATAACTTCTTTTTCTTCTGCAGATAAGTTTTGATAAGTCTTTTTTGCATAAGACGGTGGGAGCCAGTTTTTTTCCTGACTAGCAAGCAGATTAAATCTTTTTAAAATTTTCTCATCTTTTGCTGTAAAATGCACTGTGCCTTTTTTGTATAATGTTACATAAAAATAATTAGTTTCTATATTTCTTAAATTACCTTGTTTTATACTATCTTCAATTGTGCCATATATATAATTAAAATGTACTCCTTTTTTTATGTTATAATCAAGCCATGCAAAAGCTTTTTCAATATCATAAATTAAACGAGATATTTCATGACCTTTATGTTCCAAACTGTCCATAAAGTAATTACTTCTATAAAACACTCTTAATATAAATTTTTTATCTACTTTATATGCTTTGTTTGTTTTCCAGCCATTATAAAGATGTATTTTTGTATTATCTTCTTTATTATAAGAGCTTTGATATGTTATTTTATCAAATAACTCAACTAATTCTTGTTTTATAGTTTTTTCTGCATTCTTAATAGAGTTAATTGCAACTTGATATATATTTTCATAATTAAATTCTATATACCGAGTATTATTTAAATTTGTTTGAAAATCTTTCAGCATTCCACCTGTCATATTTTCCGTAAAACTACTTTGATTTAAAAGTTTTTTCCAATATTTATACCTTGTCATTTCAATATATTCATTAAAATTAGATACTGATAAATAAAGTCTGTTTCCAGTATTCTCATCTTCGTCAGTATTTAAATATTTATGTATAGCACCATATTCTATAAATAATCTTTTACCTGCCAAAATTTCCGATTTATAATGCTCTACTAAGTTCTGAATAGGCTCACTGATAACAATATCTGTATTATTGCTGGTAAAGATATTTTCATAGTCTTCCTGTTCTTTTTTCAATCCTTCAAAAATATATGTTTTTTCTTCTTTATACGGTATTGATATATCTATCATAGATACATTAACATCTGTTTTTCTATCTGCATATCTAAATGCTTGACCTAAATCAGTTATCTCTGCATTATATTTTTGTAATTGATTTAATAAGTCTTTTCTTGTATTAGAGTAGGGATTATTTAAAGTTTCACTGTTTAATAAACAAATAACTCTGCCACCATTCTGAATTAAATCAATAGCTTTTAATAAATGCTTATCCCCATTACTAAATGGTGGATTCATAATAATTAAACTGTATCGTTTAAATGTATCAAAAGATAAAAAATTACTGCCAGCATATTTTGGATATTTTGATTTAGTTTCATAATTATATTGATTATAGTGTGATTTTACTCTTTCGTCACAAATTTTAATATTCTTAACTATACTGCAAAATTCTTCAACAGGCTCTATAAAATCTATATTACCCTTATAACCTTTATTAATTAATGCTTTTATAATATTTCCTTTACCAGCTGATGGCTCTAGTATTGAATTATATAAAGATATATCAATATTCTCTAACATTTTTTTAATCACATTATCAGGGGTAGGGTAAAAATCCTTATTATCTATATCCATTATTATCTCCTTTAATTTTTATAATTATATTATAATTTTATTATTTATTCAATAATTAATATTTAAAATTAAATAAAATAATTAAAAAATATTGAATGATAAATAATTTAATGGTAAATATATTTAATTGCCAACTAATTACTTGACTTGTTTATTTGAATATTATATAAGTGAATATTATATAAAAAAGTATGCTCTTATTAAATAGTATACAAAACAGTAGTATATATAGTAAAAAATTATGTGTGACAAAAAAGAGCAGTTTTTTAGCTGCTCTTTTTTTATTTCACTTATCTGTTATATAAATATCAAATACAATTCCTTTTTGATTATAATATTTCATAAAACTTTCTTTTTTTCTGATAGTTTGAAATACTATATTTTTATTCCCTAGAAAGATTAAAAGAGTGCAGTATCCATTTCTATCTAATGGATAATAACTGCCATCGTCTGCCTTGCAGTCATATTCTTTAAGCTCATTAAAATCATCATCATTCATGCATGATAAATCTACCATTTTAACATCTATAAGTTGGGCTGATGTTTGATTATGCAGCTTGATAAAATTCTTATTAAACTTAATTTCCATAATCAATACCTCATATTGTACTTATTTTATGTATTTTTGATAATCTATCTTTTGATATACATAAGTTTTTTATTAAGATTTGAGATTCTATATACCAGTTTTTTTTAACCATCAAAGCAGGTTTTATAAGTATTATATGAGGATGTTTCCTTTTATCTATCATATCAATTCTTAATATCCCCCATGTATCAGGTACTGTATCAATATTTATTTCATTGCTGCATAATATATATCTATAATCACCTAAATATTTAAAAAAGTTTTCTTCAAGGTTTTCATATTTATTAAATAAGTTTTTTAACTGGCTCTGTTCATTTACCATAAGCAGCCGTAAAGCCCTTAGTTTTAACTATAGGGATATAAGGCATATTTTGAAAAAATTATGAATATCTATGAATATATTATTGTGTTATACTAATAATGTATATATAATACATAATTATGAAGAATATAAAATATAAATACAGTAATCATCTTGTATATTCTTGTAAATACCATATTGTTTGGTGTACAAAATACAGACGGAAGGTATTAACAGGGGAAGTA
>CAMEZN010000283.1 GCA_945947845.1 uncultured Mucispirillum sp.
TGTAATTTATATACAAGATATTTTTCTAAATCTTTTGAAGAAAATGTATAATAACCGCTGCTTTTATACTTTTTAAGGCTTTTTAGATAAATAATAAATTCATCATTATAGACAGCATTATATATATCATCATATGCATAATTAGTCAAAATATATAAACCGCTGTATATGCCGTTACCTTTATCAACAGTATTCAGCTTAATACTGTGAATATCTTTTATCATCGTATTTATGGCAATTTTCTGTTTAAAAGTATCTTTAATTCCTTGACTTCTGCCAAATAGAAACCAGTCGCTGTTTTTTTCTAATGAACGGCTTATTAGTTTTTCTTTGTTGGCTTTAAGGTATTTATAGATAGATGGATAATATCTTTCTATATAATCTTCACTATATGGGTTTCCATCTTTATCATATGGAAATATCATTTTACTCCATTTTCCTGTTGATGCCTTTAATACAGGGAGAACAATTTCTGTATCTTCTATATTATCATTTATAAAAATTTTATCTGCTAATGTTGCATATCCATTTTTTACTGATATACAATTCCTGTTTAACTGCTCATAAGAAATATTAATATCTGAAATAAGCTGTAATATTTCTATGCTTTCAAAATACATTAAATTATCTTGGAAAACTTTGTTATAAGGAAGAACATGTTCTTTTTTTGTTTCATAATCAATATATGAGAGACTTTCAAAGCTCCTGTTATTGTGAAATAAAGTGATTGCTGTATATGACATAATATTTTCAAAAACTTGAAGCTTGCCTAAATCTATTACAGTACTTAATGATTTAGTTTGTTTTATATAATTTCTTAATGCCATACCTGACTTACTTGTAAAAAAAGAACTTGGTGTAATATAACAAAGTTTACCACTTTTATTTAACTGTTTTAAACTTATTTCATAAAACGCAATATATAAATCAGTCATTCCTGTTTTTGTAAACTCCATTTGTTTAACTGAATGACGGTCTAAATTATGAACCCTTACATATGGCGGATTACCTATTACATAATCCATTTTGCCATTAAATTTATCAAAATATAATGCATCATCATTATATAAATCCCATGATACATTATGAATATTATACTCCAAAACAATATCATCTAGATTAGCTCTGCATTTTAAATATGCTTCTTCATTTATTTCTATGCCATGAATGTATTTCTCTAAATGTATTTTTAAGATTTCAGGATTATTACCATATTTTAAAATAAATGTTTTGCAATATATATTTACAATTTCTGTTAAAAATACACCTTCACCGCAGCTGTTTTCTAAAATATGTTTGCCTATAATGTTATCATCTTTATAACCTATCAGCTCAAGCATCATTCTAACTATATAGTTTGGAGTATATACAGCACCAAAATTTTTAATTCTATTTAACATTTATCACCTATTATTCCTCTTATATAATATTATTATAACATAATTATCTCTTTTTTACTAGAAAATTATTTTATATAACATGTAACATAGATTAAATAAGTAATATAAAGAAATAAAAGGAGTTATCATTATGATAAAAGTAATATCATTTATTAAAGATTTTTTTAGAAAGCCAAAAAGAAAAGGTTTAATTTATTCAGACCCAGTATATGAATTTTTTGATGGTGCAGAATTAAAAAGCGTTGTGAAAAATACTAATTGGGAAGTCTGTCAAGATGATGGGTTTTTCCACTTAAGAGACAGTAAAGGAAGAGATTTTAATGTATCTATATCTACTATTCTTCAATGTCTGCAGATTGCAGAAAAGAAATGCTGGGTGCCTGAAATAGATAAAAAATTCTGGCGTTTAGTGAATGGTAGATATACTCTTATACCTGATAGTAAACTTTCTAAATGTAATAAATAAAATATAGATTTTTCTTTATAATATTGATATATTATTGTATTAATTTATATATGGTAGAATATGGATATATATAAACTAGAGCCTAAATCAACAAAAATAAAGAAAATATCAAAAGAAACTTTTGAAAAAGATACAGGTAAACTTAAACCTTATTATCAAGAAGGTAAGGATAGTCAATATGCTGTATGCCCTGTATGTGATAACCCTATTAGTATTATAGGATTATATAATCCTAAGGCAAAAACTAAACCATATGGTAAACATTATCCAAAAGATGTAGAAAATCTGGCAGTATATGATAGACATAAATATGAAACATGCCCATATGCAAGCCGTGTATGGGAAGATAAAACAAAAAGTGTTAAATCAAGCATAGATGGTACTGCAAAAGAGATTATAGAATTTATGCAGGAAAATTTTGACAGTGTTATTAGGTTATTAAGACAGATAACTGGCATAGTTTTTAGTGATAAAATGATTGAAAAAATGATACAACACTTTCTTTCTGCCAAAGGATATGCTTATTATAATGCGTATATTATGAATAGTGCTTGGATATTTGGATATATGCAGGTGAGAGTAGGATTTTATGGAATGATTATTGATAACTCTCATCCAATATATAATGCATTAATAAGTCATCCATGTGTTAAAATTGAGAATAACAGAATAGTCTCTAATAACAAGTATATTAAACCTGAATTTTATTTTATGCTGCACAGAATCCAGCAAAAAGACAATATTAAATCAGAATATATAAATTATTATATTGATATTGATGAAAAAAATATATTTAACCAAGAAATTAAAATTGATTTACCACTATTCAGTAAAATTCTTAACAGGAAAACTGAAAAAACTGCAAATGATATTCGTTATCTTGAAATGTTTAAAAGTGCTTGTAAAAAATATATTGCACTATAAAGCAAAAATATCTTCAATATTCAATATTCAATATTCAATATTTGATTATGAAGAATTCCTAATATTAACAAAAAACTTTACTACTAATAATCATAACTTACTGATAATAAAAAGAAAAATATAATATTTTTAAAAATATTTATTGACTTTTTAATAATTATATATATATTAGAACAGTATAATAAATATCA
>CAMEZN010000284.1 GCA_945947845.1 uncultured Mucispirillum sp.
ATATATCTTCTTTTAAATAAAGATATTTATCATGATTATAATATTTCTGTGCATATATGCTCTCCATATTATAAGTTACAGGTTCATTTGCAATAATATTATTAAAGTCTTTTCCTGTTACATATTTATATAAATCAGATGTATTGATTGGTTCAGTTGCGATATTTAGCAGTTTTATATTATTGTTTAGCACTATTTGTATATCTTTCCAAAGATTTGCAAGGTTATAAAACTGATAATTATTACGAGAATCTGTAAAATAAAGTGCATTAAAATCATATTCTTCAAAAAACTTTTTTAATTTTGCCCTTTCTTCAACTGATATATTTTTTAATTTATAAAATAAGTTATCTTTAATATAATATTGTTCAAGTTCTTTAAAATCCTGTAAAATTTTAACATATAAATTTTCTTTCAGCATTGATGGAATAATATTTATCATATCAAAGATAAAGTTCTTTTTAATATTTTTTCCAAATAATCCCGGGAGCCTTATAATATGGTAATTGTCTACATTTTCTGCAACCCATTGTTCAAGTTTATATCTATTTAATCCATAAGGGTGAAGATTTTCTGTATCAATTAATGTTTCTTCATTTACAGAAACAGGATATTTATATACATCAACAGTAGAAATTAAAACCAGTTTCTTAAAACTCATATTTTTTATATTATTAATTGCATTTTCTATTATCTTCATGTCTTTTTCAGGTTCATTATTTGCTAAATATTTTTCTGCCCTGACACCTGAATAAATCACTATATCATGCTGTTTTCCAAATGCTTCTTCAATATTTTTTGAATTATATTTTTGAGTTATTTCTTTTGCTTCTGCAATATTTGAACCTACAAAACCAGTATATCCAACTAATGTATATTCCATAAATTTCTCCTGTCTTATATTAAAACAATAGTCATAACACCTAATGATATCAAAATTATTCCAATAAGTTTATTTAATGTTATTGTTTCATTTAAAAATTTTGATGCCAGCAGCAGTGTCCATATATATGTAAGAGATGTTGCTGGCAGCACTATTGTATAATCCATTAGTGATAATAAGTATATATTAAGCAGTGCCGAGATAAAATAAAAAAATCCACCTAAATATAAAAATTTATTTTGAATTAGTAATTTTATACTATTTCCTGATGCTGATTTTAAATATAGTGCACCAATAGAACCTAGTAATGTCATAACTAAAATGAGTAATACTTTATATATCATTTTACACCATTTTCTCTGCTTAAAAATATTGTTCCAGTAATAATTAAAATAATTCCAATAATCTTACCAATACTTATAGTTTCATTTAGAAAAAAATATCCTAAGATTATTGCAGCAGCATAAGATAAACTCAAAAATGGCTGCAAAACAGATACTGCTCCATATCTAAAAGCAATTACCATTAACAGTGCACCAGCACCATATAAAATAAAACCAAATATTATATATAAAATATTATCATTTATGCCAATTTTCCATAACAACTGCCCTATTGCAACACATAATGCTGATAATATTATGAACAATATGCCTTTTTTCATCTTATCTTTAATTTTTATTAACTTTATTTATTGATTCATATATTATATTTTCTTTTGTAATCTGCTGTCTGAGTATAAGAGATATATATCTGATAATAATTGTAAGCAATACAAATAAAGCTCCAAATGATAGTGAGTAAAAAATCATTTGTGTTGTCCAGCCTTCTATTACATTATCTTTTAGAAAATATATAAACAATGAATATAATATCATCATAATACTAAACCCTATCATAGTAATAGAAAAATAAAAAGCCAGCTTATAGCCAATATTTGTAAATGATAATAAAGTATCAACAGCTAAATCTTGTTTATATTTAAATGATAATCGTTTTTCTTTTTTTGCATTGAATTGTGATTTATATTTTATAGATGAAGTTTTAAGCCCGCAGTTATAATATATAACTTTTCTATAAAAAATATTATTTGTAAAAGAATTTATTCTATTAATTGCTCTTCTGGATAATATTCTGAAAGATTCTGTCTGGTATATTTTTGATTTAGAAACAGAATTTATCAATTTATAAAATATAGTGCTAAAAAATGACTGTTTACTATCAGGCACAGCAGCTACGATATCATTACCTTCAAGAGATTTTTGATAAATTTGATATACCATATCTGTTTCATAATCAACTATACATGAATCAAATTCAAAAACAAAATCTCCAATAGAAAGGTTAACACCTGCAACCATAGCTTTTTCAAGTCCCTGATGGTAACTAAGATTAAGTATAGATACTGGCATATCAATTTCATTTTTACTTATTTTTTCAATTTTTTTAACAGTATCATCAGTAGATGCATCATTAACACATATTATTTCATATTTATCAAAATGTTCAGAAATATGTGATGAAATAGTTTTTAAAAAATATTCAATAGTTTTTTCAGAATTATAAACATACACCACCACTGAAATGAAGTTCTTCTCTTTGCTTGTTTTCATTATTTCCACCATTATTTTACATTATTCTTATTATCTGCTTGCATTGATTTTAACATCGTAAGAAATAGCAATAATACCATGACCACAATACTAATTACGAGTAATAACAGAAATATTTTATAATAATTTTTATTGGCTATTGTGTCAATAGAATTATAGTTATGATATGTTTTGATTGGGAGCATTATTTTTGTATTAATATAATCATTTAATATATTATTACTCATTTCATAGTAATATACAGCATCTCTATTATTAATCTTATAATTAATACATCTATTTAATTTAATACATTCATCTTTATCATTACACTGATAAAGATTGTTATTATTACAAAATACTGTATAAAAAGTTATTGAATTAGATGGAGTTCCATCTAGTGTTTTTATTCCTAAATATATTTCATCTCCTTTTACTACATTTATATTTAGATTTTCTATTT
>CAMEZN010000285.1 GCA_945947845.1 uncultured Mucispirillum sp.
AAAATCCAGTTAAAAGAGTGCCTACAAGTAAAATAGGTATGAAACAGGGTATAGAAAGCAGAAAACGTATTTTCCCAATATGGCTTAAATATCACCCAGAAGATGAGTCATTATTATCACTTATAGATATGGAAGTTTCTGTCAGGCACCCAAAAAATCTTCCATTTGCAGCACCGCATTTTACAGATTATATTTTAAGCCGTGGTATCCGTGGAAGTATATATACTACATTAGATATGCGCAAACAAAGGCTTTTAGAAAATACTGTATCAGAATATATTATAAATAATAAAATTAAAGGGATACATAATGCGGCAGTAATGCTTCTTAATTATAAAACTATGGAAGTAGTATCATATATAGGTTCAGCAGATTATTTTAATAGTGAGATATATGGGCAGGTAAACGGTATAGAAGCTATGCGTTCACCGGGCTCTGTATTAAAGCCTTTTATTTTTGGGCTTGCTATTGACGAAGGTCTTATTCACCCAAAATCTATGATGAAAGATGCACCAAGGCAGTATGGAGCATATTCACCAGAAAATGCAGACAGGGGATTTATGGGCCCGTTATTTGCAAGAGATGCACTTATTCATTCAAGAAATATTCCAGCAATAGAACTTTTAACAAAGCTCCCAAAATCATCTTTTTATGATTTCCTATATTATTCTGGGGTAGAAAATTTACAGTCAGAAGAATATTATGGCACTGCTCTTGCCATAGGTGGTTTTGAAGTTACTATGGAAAATGTTGTTAAAATGTATGCAGGGCTTGCAAATTTTGGAGAAGAAAAATGTATTGATTATTTTCAGGACTTAAAATGTGAAGAAGATGGTTACCGTATGTTTTCAAAAGAAGCTGCTTATTTAACTGTTGATATGCTTTATTATAACCCAAAGCCATCACCGATTTTTGAAAATGACTATATAGCATGGAAAACAGGCACATCTTTTGCCTTTAAAGATGCTTGGACAGCAGGTATTTTAGGTGATTATGTATTAGCAGTATGGGTAGGAAACTTTGACGGCACTGGAAACCCTGCATTTTTAGGAAGAACTTCTGCTGGTTCACTGTTTTTCAATATAGCATCAGCACTAAAATATAATGAAAATATTACATTTAGCAAACAAAAACCAGATGAAATGCTTAATATAAAAGAAGTAGATATATGTGCACCAACAGGGGACCTGCCAAATAAATACTGTAAAAATTTAGAGAAAGGATATTTTATTCCCGGTGTATCTCCAATAAAAGTAACCGATGTTTTCAGAGCTATTCCAATTGATAAAAAAACTGGATTAAGAGCCTGTTATTACGATAAAGATACAACAGAGATGAAGGTATATGAATTTTGGCCGTCAGATATAAATAATCTTTTTAAAAAATCAGGTATTCAGAAAATTCAGCCGCCAAAATATATGCCCGGCTGTAAAATAAGTATTACAGCAAATACTGGTAATCCGCCGCGGATTTTAAGCCCAGCAAGTGAATCAACATACAGCATATATAATGATAATAAAAAGGATATAGCATTTATTATCTCTGCAGATAGTGATGCTGAAACACTTTATTATTTTATAGATAACAGATTTGTTGGTTCTTCTGATATTCATTCATCATTTTTCTGGCAACCAGTTTTAGGAAGCCATAAGCTTACAGTAACAGATAATTTGGGAAGGTCTAATTCAGTTAATTTTAAGGTTACATTATTGTATAATTAGGGATAATATAACATTATCAAAAATTGTTATAATAAAGTCAAAAATATTTATTTTATTCATAAACTATGTTTTATTTTATACAAAAATTATCCTTTTTAAAAATGAATAAAAAATGTATTTTAATCTATTTTATGTTATATATATAATCATTTAGTATTTTAAAATTTTCTAAATTATCTTTTATATACAATACTTTATCTATTATTTTATATGTCTGTATCATTTAATTATAATTATGTTATAATTTTAGAAAATTACTTGCTTATTTTAAAAAAATAATATAAAATAAACACTGTTAGAAAATTGTGTAAGTGAGGTTCTATTATGATATCTACCACAGTTATAATTATAGGCGGCGGTGCAACAGGCAGTGGTGTCCTGCGGGATTTAAGTATGCGTGGTATACCTGCTATAATGCTGGAACAAGGCGGTTTAGCATACGGCACAAGTTCTCGTTTTCATGGTTTGCTGCACAGTGGAGCACGATATGCTGTTAATGATAATGAATCAGCAAAAGAATGTATTGAAGAAAATATGATTCTTCGTAAAATTGGTAAGCATTGTGTTGAATTAACTGAGGGATTTTTTGTTCAAACCCCGGAAGATGATAAAGATTTTGCTCCAAAATGGCTTGAAGGCTGTAAAACTGCTGGTATTAAAACAGAAGAAATTTCACTAGAAGAAGCATTCAAGTTAGAACCAAACCTTTCAAGAAATATTACAAAAGTATATAAAGTTCCTGATTCATGTATAGATGGCTTTCGTCTTGTATGGCAAAATGCCATGAGTGCAAGAAAGTATGGCGGTGAATTATATACATATCATAAAGTAATAGAAATTATTACAGAAAGTGGTAAAGTCAAAGGTGTAAAAGCCTTAAATAAAGTTACAAATGAAATAGTTGAGTTTGGCTGTGATTATATAGTAAATGCATCTGGCTCATGGGCTGGAGAAATGGTTGCTCTTTCTGGTCTTGCTCCACTTCCTATTTCTCCTGATAGAGGCACACTGATAGTTTTTAATCACAGGTTTACATCAAGAGTAATTAATAGACTTCATAAAAGTTCAGATGGTGATATTTTTGTGCCCCATGGCTCTGTTACAATTTTAGGAACAACATCAGCAGAAGCAGATACCCCAGATGATAAAACTCCTACAAGTATGGAAGTAAAAAAACTTTTAGATATAGGCAGAGTAGTTTTCCC
>CAMEZN010000286.1 GCA_945947845.1 uncultured Mucispirillum sp.
CCGGTATATTTTCATCAGCTTTTACTTTTGTAATAACATCTATCCCTTCACCTTCCGATTTTGGAACTGCTGCATTTTGAATAATCTCTCCATTTTCAGATAAAATTTTTAATTCTGCAATATCGCCACTATCATTTGAAATATTATCCTGAATAATCTTTAATTCTTCATTTATTTCCCTGTTTTTATTACAGCCTGCAAAAAATAATAATGTAGATATTAAGTAGATTATTAACTTTTTACTCATAAACCACCTTTACAAATTAATATAAAATAATTATAACATAAATATTATGAGTTATGAAACACTTTTTACAATTTTTAAAATAGGTATTATATGCTTTATACTAAATATGCCTTTTGGTATGCTTAGAAGCCGTTTTACATCTTATAGTTTTATGTGGTTTTTAAGTATTCATGCACCAATTCCAGTTGCTGCAATTCTTCGCCGTTCAGCAGGCTTCTCATTTTGGTATATTTTCATATTTATGGCTTTTGGTATTGCCGGGCAAATTATTGGTAAAAAAATTGCATTAAAATATTTTCCGCCAAAATAGTAATGATTACTATATTTATACTTGCAAATATATGTCAAACAATATATACTTCATTTAAGTCTTTAATATAAGTAATACAGGGGGCATAAATGAAGAAATTTTTACCTATTATATTAATATTTACAGCCTTTACATTGTTTGGCTGCGGAAATTCAACATCTAATAATTCCAGCGCTGGTCCTATTGATAATGGAACTATTAATGTAACAGATATTAATGTATCACCCATATATATATAGCTTGATATTGCAGAGAACAGTATGACTAAAACTGCACAAATTCAAGCATCAGTAATACCATCTAATGCAGATAATAAAACTATATTATATGCAAGTGATGATGAAAATATTGCAGCTGTTGATATGAATGGCTTAATAACTGCAAAAAATGTTGGTATTGCAAATATTGCTGTATTTTCAGCAGCAAATCCTTCTATAATAAAAACAGTTACAGTGTCCGTTTTAAACTCAGATACTGGTGAAGAACCTGCTAATAATAAAGTATTGGCAATACAAGTTGATACTACTCCTATAAAACTTGATTTAAATAATACTACTGATAAATCTACATTTCAGATAAATGCTGTTGCACTGCCAGAAGATTTAAATGTTATATACAAAACTTTATATTATACTTCAAGTAATACTGAAATTGCAGATGTTGATAATACTGGCCTTGTTACAGCAAAAACAGTTGGAAATGCTGTCATTACTATTACAGCAGAAACAAACAGCCAATTAAAAGAAGTTATTGAAGTAAATGTTACAGACTCAACTAATATTGAACCAGTTGTAGAATCTATTTATTTATCTGATAATAATACTGTGCTTGATTTAAATGCAGATAAATTAAATAATAAATACCAAATTAATGCTGTTGTTTTACCAGAAAACCTTGATGAAAGCAAAAAAATGCTTATATATTCAGCAGACAATATGACTATTGCAGATGTTGATACTAATGGGTTAATTACAGCAAAAAGCACTGGAAATGCTGTTATAACAATCACATCTGAAAGCAACCCAGATATAAAGGCAGTTTTTAATGTGCAGGTGGTAGATACTACCGGCGAACTTATACCTGTTACTGATATAAATGTATTAACAGCAAAAATAGATTTAGATTTAACAGATAAATTAACAGATACAATTTTAACAGAAGTAGTTCCTGATAATGCTGATAATAAAATATTAAAATTTACTGTTGAGCCTGCTACACTGGCAGCAGTTAATAGTATTGGTTTTATTACTGCAAAAAATACAGGGGAAGGAACTATTACTATTCAGTCAGAAAGTAACCCTGATGTTAAAAAAACAATTCCTTTAAATATTACTAATAGTGCAGCCGAAAATGGTCAGGTTGTGCCGATTGAAAGTGTTTGTGTTGAAAATAAAAATATAACACTAAAAGTTGGAGAAACATATCAACTATTACCTAAATTTACCCCTGCAAATACAACTCAAAGGGAAGTGGAATATTCTCTATGGGAATTTCAATATGGCGATATTATAGGGTTAGATGCAGTTAGTGGCACTATAACTGCTAAATCTGTTGGTGTAGCATTTCCAGAAATAGGTATTAAAAACATTTCTGGTGCAGGAAAAAATTGTGAAATTAGAGTGCAGGTAGTTGATGCAAATGGACCTATTGAATTAACAGGGCTTTCTGTTGCACCAAAAACACTTACTGTTAATAAAGACCAGTATTTAGGGTATTTTGGGCAGCATATATCAATAAACTATGAGCCAAGCAATACTTCTGAAAAAAGTGTGAAATTTATATCAAATAATCCTGCACTTCTCACAATTAATGAAAACACTGGTATTGCAAGGGCAGCAAATACAACTGGAACAGTAACTGTTAAAGTGCAGTCAACATTAAAACCAGAAATATATGATGAATTAACTGTTAATATTATTGACCCTTTTGATAAAGAGCCGCCAGTTTATAATGATATTAACCCTAGTGAAATGGCTGCTCACCCTGATAGAATGTATATAAAAATAATGTTTGATGTTACAAGTTCAATAGGTGATATTTATAATGATTCTGAAAAAGTAGGAATAAGGGGCATAGATTATACTTTTGAAGAAAATAAAAGCTCTGGCACACTGCTTGAAGAGCCTGCAAATGGATATCTTGCACCTTATGGCTTTTGTGAAAAATACGGCTGTTATGCTGGCAGATTTGAAAATATTGATATTGCTCAAAAAAATGCAGGTATAACATATTATGTTGGAAATAATAATATTTATACACAAGTGAAAAACTCTGGCAAAACAAACCATACACTATATCTTGTATTTTTCAAATCAACTGCTAATGTTTATGCAAGAAGTAATATTACACTGCCAATTGATTGGAGCAA
>CAMEZN010000287.1 GCA_945947845.1 uncultured Mucispirillum sp.
TGGGGCAGGCATTAAGGATACCGGGTATGAGTATGTCTGCTGTATCTATTTTGGAAATAGCAATAAATAAAGAGAAGAAAAATAATGGATAAATTAATAAAAACAAACGAAATAATAGAAAAAAAACTTGAAAAATTTTATGAATTGCATTTAAACTGTCAAATAAATTTAACTGCTATTAAGGAAAAAGAAGAATTTTACTTGAAACATTATTTTGATAGTATATACTATTTCCAGCAATATGAAGCACCTGCTGGCAGTTTAGCAGATATTGGAAGTGGTGGCGGATTTCCGGGAATTGTGCTTGGTATTTTCTATCCAGACTTAAAGATTACATTAATAGAAAGTATTGGTAAAAAATGCAGGTTTTTAGAGCAGGCAGCTGGTGAATTAGAACTCAAAAATATTGAAGTGTTAAATACAAGAGTAGAAAATATAAAGGAAAGAAGTTTTGATATAATTACAGCAAGGGGAGTATCTACTGTAAAAGAACTTTTAAAAAATTCATTTCAAATATCAAGACCAAATACAAAGTGGGTAATGTATAAAGGTGAAAAGCTGGAAGATGAATTAAAAGAAGCATTACCTGTAATAGAAAAGCGAGGTTTAAATGTTGAAAAAATTAGGATTGAATCACCGATTACAAGGACTTACTGTATTATTAGCCGTTAGTGCTGTTTTATTATTAAATGGCTGTGTAGTGAAAAATAAGGCAGTAAAAACATTTTATCCAGAATATTATGCTGCAAGGCAGCTGCAAAATCAGGATATTGTAAAGTTAAGAGAATTAACTGTAAATCCAGATTTATTTATTGCAGATTCTGCAACACTTTTATTAGGTTCATACTACTTATATTATGGTGATGAAAATTATGGCAGACTGCTTATAGATAAAAGTTTTAATTCAAAAAACCTTGATGAAGAAATGACAATATTTGGTCAGCTTTGGAAAATGGAATCTTTACTTAGAGAAGGAGAAAAAGGTGCAGCCATAAATATGGCAAATAATGTGCGAGAAATGAGAAGAACACCTGTTTATATGCGGGTAATGCAGATATACTGCAATCAGTTTGGAGTGGTGGTATCAAATGATAATGAAATAAACAGCTGCCTTGATATAGCAATAGATGGCAAAGAAAAATTTAAAGATATTGCAACAGACACAATAGAAGAACAACCATTACCTATAATGACAGATAATATGACTTATGAAGAATATTTACAGGCAATAGGGATTGGTGGACCTGTTGAAAATATGGATACTGTTTCAACTAATGCAGAAGAAATAGAAGAAATAAATATTAAAGCAGATGCAAAAATTTTATTAACTGGCGGCGATATTTTTGATGATGTGCCAACAGGTATGATATATGCAATGGGTAGATATAATAATAATTATCAGTTAGAGCCAATAACAGAGTTTGCAGCAGATGAAGATAATAAAAAAGATATGCTTTTAAGGCTGAATAATTATGATTTATTTATAAGTGGAGTTAAAACAAACCTTGGAGTAGACTGGTTACAATTAAGTGAAATTGCTGGTGAACTGCGAGTAGTTAAAAATAAATCAACAGCAGTAATTATTGCATCAGACCAGCATGAAACACATGGCAGGATAATTGCTGATACATTTAATAGTGTAGGTAAAAAAGCATATGTAATAAAATCATCTGGAAGATACCAAATAGAACTGCAAAATATTATGCAGAATGAAAAAGATAAATCCTTTGTAATTATTATTATGGCAGATGAAAAAGAGATGCTTGATATTATACCAATAGCAAAATACTGGCAGGTTAACAGCACAAAACAGGATATTCTTGTGATGACAAACTATGTGCCAGAATATGAGCTTACAAATGACCAGCGGTCATATATGAAAGGAGTATATATACTTACATCTGCATATTTAGCAGGTAATGATGAATATTTAAGAATATCAAGTGATTATAAAAGCTTTAATGGAGTTCCAATGAGCGGTAAAAGTGCATTAGGGTATGATATAATTACTTATATAAATAAAATAGTAGATAAAGATGCAGAAGGCAGCTACCTTACAAATATTCAGGATATAGTAAATGGTTATGCAGTTAGAGCACCTGTATTATTGTATTCAGATGGCTATAAGCTTATAGAAAAAGGAACATTTAAGCCAAAAATTGAAGAAGGGACACAATCTCTGCCAAAATAGAAGGGATATTAATAAATGAAAAAAAGTAAAATAAGTATAATTCTTGCAGGTGCATTTATATTATCAAGCTGTGCAGGAACAGCAAACCAGCAGGTAAGAGAAACTATTAGAGAAGCAGGTAAAATAGTAAAGGAAGAATCTGATTATTATGAAATATTTACAGCAATAGATGACAGCACATTGCCATTGCCTGATTTAAGTATTTATTCATCATATTCTAGTGAAGGTATAGAGCAGAGCTCACCATATTATGAAGAATTTAAAGAATTTAATGTGCCAATGGCTATGACTGGCAGGGTAAATGCCTATATCAAATATTATACAGAAAGAGTGCCATCAACAACACAAAGCTGGCTTAACCGCTCTAATAAATATATGTATTTAGTAAAAGATATATTTTTACAAGAAGGGCTGCCAAGCGATTTAGTTGTGCTTGCTTTTACAGAAAGCGGATATAATACTCATGCAGTAAGCCATGCAGGAGCAACTGGAATGTGGCAGTTTATGCAGGGCACAGGTAAAATGTATGGAATGGAGCAGAATTTCTGGATAGATGAACGCAGAGATTTTGAAAAGGCAACAAGAGCTGCTGCAAAATATTTAAAATCACTTTATGAACGGTTTGGAGACTGGTATTTAGCACTTGCTGCATATAATGCAGGTCCCGGCAGAATGGCAAGAGCTATACAAAAACATGATACAAATGACTTTTTTAAAATATCCAGCAGGAA
>CAMEZN010000288.1 GCA_945947845.1 uncultured Mucispirillum sp.
CGCTTTCTACACAAGATGATATTGCTGCATCATTATGCAGAGATTTTGGTGTAGAAGTTCATGCAATCAGAGGCGAAGATAATGAAACATATTATAAACATTTAGCATCTGCTATTGCACATAATCCAAATGTTACAATGGACGATGGAGCAGATTTAGTTTCTGAAATTTTAAAAAAACACCCAGAATTATATGATAGAATTATATGCTCTATGGAAGAAACTACAACAGGTGTTATTCGTTTAAGAGCAATGGAAAAAGACGGTGTTCTTAAATTCCCAGTTATTGCTGTTAATGATGTGCAGACAAAATTTATGTTTGATAATCGTTACGGCACAGGTCAATCTACTCTTGATGGTATTATTAGAGCAACAGATGTGCTTTTAGCAGGTAAAACTTTTGTTGTAGCAGGCTATGGCTGGTGTGGTAAAGGGCTTGCATCAAGAGCAAGAGGCATGGGAGCTAATGTAATAGTTACAGAAGTAGATAACATAAAAGCATTAGAAGCTGTTATGGACGGTTTTAGAGTTATGCCTATGCTTGAAGCTGCTAAAATAGCAGATGTTATTTGCACAGTTACTGGTGATATACATGTTATCAGAGAAGAACATTTTAATGTTATGAAAAATGGCTGTGTTGTTTCTAACTCTGGACACTTTGATGTAGAAATTGATTTAGTTGCATTAAAGAAAATAGCATCTAAAATAGAAGAAAATGTTAAACCTAATGTAAATGCTTATCATTTTTCTGATGGCAGAGTAGTTTATGTGCTTGCAGAAGGCCGTCTTGTAAATTTAGCTTGTGCAGAAGGGCACCCAGCATCTGTTATGGATATGAGTTTTGCTACTCAGGCATTAGCATCAGAATATGCAGTAAAAAATAAAGGTAAACTTGATAAAAAAGTATATGTTCTTCCACATGAAGTTGAACAGCAGATTGCAGCAACTAAACTTGATTCTATGAATGTATCAATTGATACTCTTACAGAAGAACAAGTATCATATCTTAATTCTTGGGAAACAGGTACTTAATGGTTAAATCAACAGATTATATGATTATCGGTGCAGGCCCTGCTGGGGTCTGTGCCGCCAATATTCTTTCAAAAAGCGGTAAAAAAATTGTTATAGTTGGTAAAGTTTTAGGTGGTTCATACTGTTCTACTAACAGTATAGTTTCAGAATCTCTTGTAGGACTTTCCAAAATGTTTGAGAAGTTTAGAATTATAAAAGATTCTTTTATTGAAGATAATGTTGCCAATGTAGCTCTTGACTTTAAACGGGTAAAGAAAATTGTAGATGGTAATTTAAATAAGGCAAAAAAACAGTTTTTAGAAGTAGTTGAGGATTCTCAGGCAGAATATATTGAAGGAACAGCTGTTTTTACTGATAATAATATGCTTGATATTACTTTACCTGATAATTCAGTTGTTTCATATAAATTTAAAAAATGTTTAATTGCAACTGGTGCTGTTGTTCCTAAATCAAGCCTTTATCCAAGTAAGAAAAATCTTGATATATCTACATTTATTAATATGGAAGAAATTCCAGATAGTGTTGCTGTTATTGGTGGTGGTGCATTAGGTGTAGAAGTTGCATCTTTTTTCAGCCGTTTTGGTTCAAAAGTAACACTTGTAGAAAAAAGTGACAGGCTTCTTCCTATTGTAGATGCACAAATATCAAAAAAATTAGAAGATACACTTAAAAAACGTGGTATTAATGTTGTAACATCTCATAATATTACAAAAATTGAGCGTGTTGGTCAAAAATATATAGCATTATCAGAAGCTGGACCTGTTGAAAGTGAGGAAATGTTTTTATGCACTGGCAGAATGCCTGCTGTGCAGGAATTGCAGCTTGAAAATGCTGGTGTAGCTGTTGATGAAAATGGTTTTATAATATACAGTAATAATTTACAGACAGATAACAAAAATATATATATAGCTGGTGATGTTTCATCAGTAATGATGAATATTAGCTGGGCATATTATTCTGCAACTGTTGCAGCTAGAAACATGCTTGGAGAAAATATAGAGTATACTCCTGAAATCCTTCCAGTATATATTGATACTGACCCAGAAATTGCTTTAATTGGTCTTTCAGAAGATGCAGCAAAAGCAAGAGGTATTGATTATGGGGTATTTAAATATGTTTTTGGTGATATATATGGTATCCAGCAGAATAATACAGGCGGGCAGCAGACTGTTATAAAAACAATTTATGATAAAAACAGTAAAACATTTTTAGGTATACAGGCTATGGGTCGTGGGGTTAATGGTTTAATTGCTACTTTTGCAATTATTATTAAGCTTAAAATAACAATAGAGCAGATTCCTGATTTTGTATATATTAATCCTGTTTTTAATGAATTTTTTAAGGAGGTATCAGAAAAACTGTTATGAAAAAAGTATTTGGTTTTTTAAGATTTATTAAAGCAGTAATTTTTGTATTATATTATGCAGTAACAGCATATTTTGTAAATATATTTGGCAGTGGTGAAAAGTATTTAAAATCTAGGACAGGTCCGGGTGCTAAAAAACTTATTCAAATTACTGGTTCAACAATCACTTTTTCTGGAATAGAAAATATTGATACTAATAAACACTATATATTTGTTGGCAACCATAGAAGTTATACAGATATTTTAGTTTTATTTGCAGCAGGCGGTGTTGCTGGCTGTCATTTTACTTTTATGGCAAAAAAAGAGCTTTTCCGTATACCTTTTTTAGGAAAATCAATGAATTTTCTGCATGTAATAGGAGTTGAGAGAGGTTCTACATCAAAAGCTATGAAAAGTCTTTTACAGGCAATAGATGTAATAAAGACTGGTAGAAATGTAGTTATTTTTCCAGAAGGCACAAGAAGTAATGATGGTCATACATTAAGCCCATTTAAAAAAGGTGCTTTTACAATTGCAAAAAGAGC
>CAMEZN010000289.1 GCA_945947845.1 uncultured Mucispirillum sp.
CTGATTTCTTATATCTTCTATATGCTGCCGCATTTCTTCAAGCAAAACAGCAGCATTTCTTACTTCTTCTTCTAATGAAAGCATATCTTTTGATAAATTACCAAGCTGTTCTTTTAAAAGGTCAAGTTCTTCATTCCATTTAATTTCATCTACATTTAAAAGTTTATTTAACCTTTCTTCCAATTTTGCAATATTATTTTTAACTTCTTCTTTAATACTTCTTTTGCTGTTTAATTCTCGTTTAATAGAATTTGTCTGTTCTTCTTTTTGAGCATACTGTATTTTTATTTCTGTATGTTCTTCTTTTTTTTCATCTAAATTATCTTTTATAATTTCTAATTTTTCTTCCAGCACAGAGCGCTTTTCTTCTAATTCTATTTGTTTTTTGCTGGCATTATTGATATCTTCTTTTAATTGCTCAATTTTCTCATAGTTTTCTGATAAAGTATGTTCTGCAAGTTCAATTTCTTTTGCAAGTGTATTTTTTCTTTTTTCAAGCCTTTCATATTCCTGCAAAATACTATTATATTCTGCTTCTTTTTTTAAAAAAGAATCTCTTGAATTATTATATATTGACTGCATATCATTTAAAACATTAATACTCTCATCTAAATTATTATTAATATAGCCTATTATTTTGTCTGTTTTAAAAATATCTAATCCAAGTTTATCTATTTCTTTTTCTGCTTCTAATATACTTTCTTTTAATGATATAATCTGAAAACCTTTATCTTCTTCCCCTGCTTTTTTATAGATATTATCAGCAAGATAAATATTATGATAAACTTCTTTGACCTGCATATTTAAAAGATAATTTCTAATATTTTCTATATCACTTTTAAATGCAAACTTTACAGAAGATTTAAGCATAGATATTTTTTGAAAAAGCTCATCTTTTCTTTCATCATTAAATACTATTACATCGCCAATATCTATTAGCTTTGCATAATCTATATCAGATAAAAAATCTATTAGAAGCCCTGCAATATATGGTTTTAATACAGCTGTATCCTCATTAAAAGATGAGGCAGCTTCAAGCTGTTTAGTAAAAAAGGCGATATTATTTTCATAACTTTTTATTTCAGCCTTTAATTCTCTGTTTTTAGCTTCTTCTTTTTCTTTCTGCTGTTTCAGCTGTTCAGTTTTATCCTTAGCCGCATTAAAATTTTCTTCGTCATGTATCATTTTAAATTGCAGGTTATCAAGCTCCTGTTGAAAATTTTCTTTTTTTACAACGGCTTCATTGAAAGTATCATTTATAGAGCTTTGTTCTTTCTTTAATCTTTCAATATCCTGTTTAATATGTTCATAAGAAGATTCTACCCTGATAAGTTCGTTTCTTTTAGCTGTAACAATACCAGTATATTCTATATAATTATTATCTGTCTCCTGAAAATCTTCTTCTACTTCTTCTTTCTGGCTTATTAAATTATCAATACTGTCAGAAAGTTCTTCAAGCTTATCACCAACATATTCTAAGGCATCATTTGCAGTATCCAGTTCATCAGTAAGGTTTTCTATACTTTCTGTCATTTCTTCATATCTTGCCGTTTCCTGCTTTATACTTAATTGTAAGCTTGCTTTTATATCATCACTTGATGCAATTTTTGTTTCAAGAGCTTTAATATCACCTTCCATATTAGCTCTTTTAGTAGCAGTATATACTCTCTTTTCCTGCAATTCTTCATATTCTGCCTGCCTTGCATTATAGTCATTATTTGCCACATTTTCTATGCGGACAAGTTCTGCATATTTTGCAAGCAGATTTTCCAAATTCTGCTTTTTCTCAATTAAAAGAGATTTTACTTTACTGCTGTCTTCTGCTTTTAAATAATAAGATGTGCAAAGATATGATTGTTCTAGTCTCTTAAAATTACTTTGTAATTCTTCATATATTTTAAGCTGTTCTACTTGTGATGATAATGACTGCATCTGTGTAACAATTTCTTCTATAATATCTGTTACCCTGTCAAGATTATCTCTTGTCTGCTGCAATCTTCTTTCTGCTTCCTTTTTCTTATCTTTAAATTTTGTAACACCAGCTGTTTCTTCTAAGAAAAACCGCAGTTCTTCTGGGCTTGCATTGATTATTTTATCTACTTTGCCCTGCTCAATAATAGATATACTTCTAGCACCAAGCCCAGTATCCATAAAGATATCTTTAATATCTTTTAGCCGGCATTTCCTGTTATTAATATAATATTCTCTTTCGCCAGTTTTATAAAATTTACGAGTAATAGTTATCTCTGAAAATGTGCCGTATTTTGCAGCAACTGCCTCATCAATTTCAGATAAAGTAAGCCCCACTTCTGCAAAGCCGGCAGGCTTCCTTTTCTGTGAACCGTTAAAAACAATATCTTCCATTTCAGCACCGCGAAGCTCTTTTGCATTCTGCTCACCAAATACCCAGCGGACAGCGTCCATTATATTGCTTTTTCCACTGCCGTTAGGACCAACAATAGCTGTGATGCCGTCAGGAAAATCTACCGTTGTTTTATCTACAAATGATTTGAAACCATGAAGGTATAGTTTATTAAATTTCATAATTTTATATTTTGCTTGATTTTGTATTTTTTTTCAAGGGTTATTTTTTATATATTTCTTTGCTTTTTTATACTAACTTATTTTTTAACATAATCTTACTATTGTTTATCATATTACTCTTTAATATAAGCTAATTTTGAAAATTGATATTTATATATTTTTCAAATATATTCCATAAATGTGATATATCCATAATTATCATTTCTGGGCACTACCGCAATAGATATGGAAAATATGTCTCAAACTCTTCCCTTTCTCCCGGGTCATAATTTAATATTTTTTCCCATATACTGCTGTGCTCCATGCAGTAATAGATGAACGGTTTTTGCCAGTATTTTTTTATCTTTTCTGTAACAAAACTTATCATTTTA
>CAMEZN010000290.1 GCA_945947845.1 uncultured Mucispirillum sp.
CCACCCCTCTATTAGATGCCCCATCTATTTCTATTACATCAAGTGATGTGCCGCCTGTTATTTCAAGACAATTATCACATTCGCCGCAAGGAGCAGCATTTACTGGGTTTTGGCAGTTTAAAGCCTTTGCAAAAATACGGGCAGTAGATGTTTTACCTACTCCACGAGGGCCAGTAAAAAGATAGGCATGAGTTACTCTGCCCATAGTTATAGCATTCTGTAATGTAGAAGTAATAAAATCCTGAGATAATACTTCTGAAAATGTCTGCGGTCTATACTTGCGGGCAAGTGCTAAATATGACATAAAACCTCTTTTATATTTTAAAGCACATTTTAAAATATAAGCTTTAAGCTTAAAAGTAAAATATAAACATTATTTTTTAAGTATTACATAATATTTTATTAAAACTATACCTGCTTTTATAAAAGCATAATTATAATTATAAATAAAAAATAATTTTTACTAAACTCTTGCGATAAATTAAATCAAGACGGATAAATCGTCAAGTAAATATTGCTACTGTTTTATCATTCTTTGTGCAGGGTATGCAAAATTAATTCCAACATTTGCAAAAATATCAAGTATGGCAAAATTAACTGCCTGCACTCCTTTTGTATATTCTGTGTAATCATTTGTTAATATAAAATACACCAGCTCAAAATCAAGACTAGAAGTATTAAAAGCAGAAAAATGCACTCTTGCAAACTCAGCTTCTTTAACTGATTTAACTGCCTGTTCAAGAAGTTCTGGTATTTTATGGACAAGTTCCACACTTGTTTCATACTCAACACCTATGATAGATACATTTCTCCGCTTTGAAGCCATTTCATAGTTATGTATTATTGTTTTTGTAAGGTCTGTATTTGATACAGATAAAAGCTCTCCATTTGAACTTCTTATTTTTGTGCTTTTAATACCAACATATTCTACTCTGCCCACTACTGTATTAAACTGTATTAAATCACCTTTTGTAAAAGGTTTATCAAAAAGAATAACAATATAGTTAAATAAATCACCTAATATATTTTGGGCAGCAAGAGCAACAGCTATACCACCAATACCAAGCCCTGTAATGAATGTTGAAACATTATATCCTAAGTTTGAAAATATAAAAAGCAGTCCCGCAATCCAAACAAATGCTTTTAAGATTGTAATAATACCTGCCGGGACTTTATTTTTACCTGTTCTTTCAAGACTTTCTGTATTAAAATCTTTTAATATGTCAGTAACTGCAAGCACTACAATTAATACAATATATATGAGAACAGCTTTATCAATTATCTTTGTTATTATTTTTGGAGTTGTTAAATATGTTAAGGCTGCATAAACTGCTAAGGCATAAGATATATATATAAGCCTTTTACGGAATGTTTCAATAACTGCTGCTAAAAAAGCATTAGAAACACGGTCTTCTAATGGTATTCTTTTAATAACTAATTTTATAAATAATGTAATAGCAAGAACTATTGATACAAAGATTACAAATGCAATCATATAATTAAAAAGACTGTTGTTAAAATATGTATGGCTTTTTAAATATGCTGTAATACTATTAACAAATTCCATAAAACACCTGTATATTTTAATTATTGAATGTATAAATATACAGAAATTTTATATAATTGTCTATAATGAAATAAATCAGCATACATATAAAAAACTGAACTTGTCTGCAATACAAGCTCAGTTTATTTTAAATTTATAAACAATCACTCATAGTATAATATGTCTCTAAAAACCGCCTGAAAGCACTTCGCGGCACTCGGTATACAGACCTGCCTTCAATACTGAAATTTAATGCTTCAAGCTTCCCATTTTCAATATACCTGCGGACTGTTCTATCACTTAAATCAATTTTTCTTGCAATATAATCTACTGTAAGCATTTGTTTAAACTGCGGTATAGTATTCATTATTTCATCTACAAAACTTTCATGCATATAATGCCTCCTAATTGTATAAGTTAATATTATACTTATGTGCCTGCATATCTTATTTATTGTTTATAATATCTACACTTTATTTTCAACAATACTGTATTGCTAAAACACATAAAATTTTATCTTGCATTTTCCCTTAAATGCAACTATAATTATATATATTGCTTATTCGCAATAAAGTCAAGCACTTTTTTTGCGAAAATTTAATTAACAGGAAAGTTTATGAGTATTAATGATAATATTGCACAGAACCTTAATAATTTTATGAAGGAAAAAAATATAAGTGCAAATACAATTGCAAAAGTTGGCAGTGTTACCCCGAGCACTATTACAAGGTTTATTTCCAGGGAGATTAAGAGCCTTAATATTGAAACAATTCAGAAAATTGCAGCATATTATAATGAGCCTATGGATAGATTTATACAGGAGTTAAAAAAGAATACAAATTACAGTGCTGAAATTATTACTGGAAGTGATATTGCATATATCAGCTTTTACAGGGATATTGGAGTTTCTGCTGGTCATGGTCTTGACTGGGATAGTGATGGGCAGATACTGTCTTTTCCTATTCCGTTATCTTTTTTACATTCAAAGGGTATAGCACCAGAAAATGCTTTAATTGTCAAAGTAAATGGGGATAGTATGACCCCTACTTTAAATGATAGTGATTTAGTTGTTATTGACAGGAATTTTTCTCTTTCTCTTAATGGGATATATGTGATAAAAGATAATATTAACGGGCTTAGGGTGAAAAGGCTTGATAAAGATAAAGATGGTAATTTAAAAGTCATATCTGATAATAAAAATTATGAAACACAGATATATTCTGTTGCTGAAATGCAGGACGAAACAATTACAATATTAGGAAAAGTTACAGCTAAAATTGCAGGTGTATAGTAAAATACTGATATAATAAACTTGAAAGTGATTAAAAGTAAATGCAGGAAACCGTATATTATTTTATTATGACTTAT
>CAMEZN010000291.1 GCA_945947845.1 uncultured Mucispirillum sp.
TATAATAAATGTTCACTGTATAAATGAGATTAGTATGCTGCTTGGTTTAGGTATGCTGACTGTTGGAACATTTTTAGGTGGTGTGTGGGCAAATGAAAGCTGGGGCAGATACTGGGGCTGGGACCCAAAAGAAACATGGTCATTAATTACAGTTGTAGTCTACACTATTATACTTCATGCAAGACTTATCGGCAGATTTAATAACCCTTATATATTTAGTGTATTAAGCACTTTTGGCTTTTATACTGTTATGATGACATACTTTGGTGTAAACTTCTATTTATCAGGTATGCACTCTTATGCCTCTGGTGAGCCAGTGCCTATACCTACATTTTTATATGTAATGGTAGGGCTGCATATTTTACTGATTGCTTTATCTTTTATGAAAAGAAAACTTAATATGCCAGCTTTTACATCAGGTAAAAATGAAGAAGAATAATATAGTAGTGAAATAAATCTATATAATTTTAGCCCTGCTTTATATAATAAGGCAGGGCTTTTTATATGGATTAATTAGCATATATAGTCATTAAATATTTCATATAATATTTTCATTTATTTTATATAGATGAATTTTCTTTAAAAGCAGATATTTCATTTATTATTTTGCTATATCAGGATATAAAAAACATATAAATTGATATTTTAAACTATGAAATATCATGAAATAAAATAAAAGTATAATAACTGTTATTAAAAGAGAATTAATAAAAAACCCTGCTCAATTTATTTGGCAGGGTTTGTAAAAATGATTATAATAAATTATTTAATTAATTTATAGTCTGGTTTTGAGAATAATAAGTGTCAGATTTAATATCTTGAACATTGAATCTAAATTCTGGTGCAGTTTCTGCACTAAATGGAACAATGCCAAATGTCAGGCAATTTGCACTGCTGCATTCAATTTTATAAGTAGGCAGGCTGTTAGCAGCTTTGCCAACTATTTCACTGCTGTAATCTGGTATATAAATCACATCACCTGCTTTAAAAGAGAATGCAGGAGCAAGTTCACCAACTAAGCTGCCAACTAATTGGTATGATGCGTCACCAGTAACTTCAAGTTGACCATTATTATTAGTATATCCAAATAATGCAATTAAATCATATGTTTGTCCATTTCTATCAAGTATAAATTTTGTTGCAGCTGTTGCATATAATGTGTCTTGGCTGTCTATTGGTTTGTTTATCATAACTCTTATAGGGTTATAATTTTCTGTGCCATAAGCAGCAACAGCAAATAAGTTTGCATCATTAATGTTTTCATATCCAGTATCAACTGAAATATGATATGTAATATTATCTAAACCTTCTGTATAGTTTGTTGTAATATCATAGTTTCCTGCAACTGTGCCTATTCTAACTGTGCCGTCAGTATATTTTCTAATTAATTCTAATGTAGAGTTATAACTTGGAGCAAAGTTGCTGGTATAGTCAATAGATACATTTGTGCCTGTTTTTACTATTTGAGAAGCAAAAGAACTTGTTGTTTTTGTATCAGCATAAGTAGCAATTTTTTTAAGCATATTCATATATTCTGGGCTGAAATTTGGAGAAATAACAGAATAAGCCTGTGCAAGCACTGATGGTGTCAATGTTTCATCATATACTTGTGCATAACTTGGAGCATAAAAAGAAATACCATATGAATGTGATAAGAAAGGTGATGTTTTATTTATTTTGACAGAGCTGCTTATAACATCAGTAACATTTTTTGTATATGCAGAATAATCTAAACCATACCATTTAGTCTCATTAAGACTGTTAAGAAATGCCTGCATATCATATAATCAAAGATTACTAGAACCATAACTGTCTGAGCGGGAAAGAGCAACATATAAGTTATTAAAAGTTCTAGCAGGGTTAGCATCAAAATCTAATGAAATCTGTTTAGATAACTCCCCTAAACTACCACTGAGAGCTTTTACTTGTTTTAAATCAACAGCAGAAATATTTGTTGGAACAGCTCCATTTCTTGCTGAATATGTGTAATAAGTAGAAGTAATTGTATCTAAAAGCTGTTCAGTTGTCTGGTTTTGACCAATAGCTTGTGTAATATCACCTAGAAGCCAAGGAAATTCATATTCTGATTCCTCAGAAGCAACATAGTATTTACCATAATCAGCTAAATAATCCATCCATTCTGCTGTTCCCATAAGGCATGCAGCAAACCCAATAATATCAAACTCAGTATTTGTAGCTGTTTTTGCATTATTAAAGGCTTTTGCCATTTCAGTAACACTTGTTCCTGCACCAAAACCGCCAATTGTGCCGCCACCATGGCTGAAAAATATAACAATATATCTATCAGCAGGATAATTTTCAACACCATATTTTAAAAAGTCCCCAATTGTTTGATTATCGCTTATATCAACACAATTTTGGTTTGCAGTATCTAAGCATACATCTCCTACACTTCCAAGACTTTTAAGACCTTCATTTTTATTAATTTCCCATCTTGAAGCCTTATACCAGTCTTTAATATAAAATTTTGCAGGGTCTGCTCCTGCTGCTTTAATTTCGTCATCAGTCCATGCCATATCTGCATCAGCTGAACCAGTTTGAACGAAAATATTAGTATTTTCTGGGTTTAAATTTTCAATCATTCCTTTAATCATATAGTTAGCAGGTCCATAGCCTAATGCATCTGTTTTAATGTTTTCCTGATAAGTTGTTTCAAAAAAAATGTTTGCAATATCTGGCTGTTCATATGTTGTGCCAACAATATACATTAAAACTGTTGTTTTAATAGGTTCTGTTACAGGGTTTGTGTTAGAATTAGAAGAGTCATTACTACACCCTGCTGCAATGAATAATGCAAAGAGAATAAATAAGTATTTCTTCATAAAATCCTCCATTTTAAAAATTATATTTTCTGTATTAAT
>CAMEZN010000292.1 GCA_945947845.1 uncultured Mucispirillum sp.
AATTACACCAGAAATAGCATATCTGGATTACTTATTTGACAGCAGTGGTAATAGAACAGGTTATGATATTCTGGCAGGTGATCTTGCTTCATTGGTATTCTAATTTATATAATGCAAAATTTTATATGTAAATTTAATTTCTTCCTAAATATACTGCTTGAAATATAAAATATTTTTTTATCAGGCAGTATTTTTTATAATATCAAGAGATATAATAAAGATTAATTTATAAATTCAACTAATACAGCATACTTTTTAATATATAATAATTATAAAAAAAGCCACACCAGCAAAACTGATGTGGCTTAAAGCAGATTTTATATATTATAATAGCTTAACTGCATTTAGAATAGCCGCATGACTGGCATGTAAGGCAGCCTTCAATATATTCAACAGGTGCACCGCATTCAGGGCATGCACCGTTTGACATAATTTGTTTACCAGCTTTTTTATCAATATCTGCTAAAAGTGAATCAACTGTAATGCTGTCACTTCTAACCACCTGAACATTTAAAGGGTTATTTATTGCTTCTTCTAATGCTTTCCCAACTGCATCAGCACAAGAAAGTATCCTTTGAGAGCCAAAACCATGTGGAGTGTGGCATGAAATACCTTTAAGCTGTCTAATGATAAATTCAGGCTCAACACCACTTCTTAAATTAAGGGATATTAATCTTCCAATCGCTTCAGCTTGACTTTGGGCACAGCCGCCAGCTTTGCCTATACTTGTAAATACTTCAAAAACTTTACCGTCAACATCTTGGTTAATAGTTACATACATTTTACCACAGCCTGTTGTTTTCTCAATAGTTTTACCTATTAAAATAGCTGGGCGTTCTTTTGGTTTTGCAGGTGCTGTTACAACTATTTCCGCTGGTTTTTCTTCTTTTACTGAGCCTATATTTAATACCTGACCAGAGCGGCTGCCATCTCTATATATAGTGATACCTTTACAGCCTAAGTCATAAGCCAGCATATATGCTTTTTCTACATCTTCTATTGTAGCACTATTTTGAAAGTTTACAGTTTTACTAACAGCATTATCAGTATATTTTTGGAATGCTGCCTGCATTTTAACATGCCATACAGGGTCTATTTCATGAGAAGTAACAAATACTTTTCTAATATCTTCTGGAACTTCTGTTAAACCATGGGCATTACCTGCTTCTGCTAATTTATTCATTAAACTTTCAGAATAGAATTTTCCTTCATGAGCTTTTTCTAAAAAGTATGGGTTAACTTCTGGAAGTTTATTGTTATCCATAACATTTCTATAATAAGCAAGAGCAAAGTATGGTTCAATACCACTTGAAGCACCTGCAATAATAGAAATAGTGCCTGTTGGTGCTATTGTTGTAATAGTTGCATTTCTCATAGCTTTAAAGCCAAGAGAAGGATATATACTTTTATCAAATCCGGGAAAGCTGCCACGTTTTTCAGCTAATTCCACACTCATTTTTCTTCCTTCATCTCTAATAAACTTCATTACTTCTTCGGCAAGTGATATAGCTTTATCAGAGTTATAAGGAATATTAAGCATCACAAGCATATCAGCCCAGCCCATGATACCAAGACCAATTTTTCTATTTTTCTTAGTCATTTCATCTATCTGCTTAATAGGGTAGTTATTCATTTCAATAACATTATCTAAAAAGCGAACAGCTATACGGCATGTATTTTTTAAATCGTCCCAATCTATTTTACCATTTTTAACAAACTGCACAAGGTTAATAGAACCTAAGTTGCATGATTCATAAGGAAGCAGTGGCTGCTCACCACATGGGTTTGTGCTTTCCATTTCACCTTCTGCTGGTGTTGGGTTTGCATTATTAATTCTATCTAAAAAGATAATACCCGGGTCTCCACCTTCCCATGCAAGCCTTACCATTTCATTAAAAACTTCTTTGGCGTTTTTTGAGCCAGTTTTTTTACGGTCCCTAGGAGTAAGTAAGTCATAATCAGTGCCATTTTTAACACTTTTCATAAATTCTTCTGTAATACCAACAGAAAGATTAAAATTAGTTAATTTTGTTTTATCCTGCTTAGCATAGATAAAATCCATAATATCTGGGTGGTCTACACGAAGAATACCCATATTAGCACCGCGGCGCATACCACCTTGTTTTATTGTTTCTGTAGCAGCATCAAATACAGACATAAATGAAACAGGACCTGATGAAACACCTTTTGTAGTTTTTACTGTATCATCTTTTGGACGAAGTCTTGAAAAAGAAAAACCTGTCCCACCACCAGATTTATGAATTAAAGCAGTATATTTCACTGCTTCAAAAATACCTTCTAATGAATCTTCAACAGGTAATACGAAACATGCAGATAGTTGTTGAAGTGCATTTCCAGCATTCATTAAAGTAGGTGAGTTTGGTAAAAATTTTAATGAAGCCATTTGAGTATAAAAAATATCAGCAACAGAATCAACATCAGCATTAGAATCAAATTTTAATTCTGCTTCCGCAATATTTTTTGCTACTCTTATAAATAAATCTTTTGGGCTTTCCATCTGCCCAGATTCTTTTTTACGAAGGTAACGCTTTTTCAATACAGTAACAGAGTTTGCAAGTAATGCAGGCTCTGCTTGAAAAAGTTGCTTGTCATTATTTGATGCCATATCTACTCCTAAATTTAATTTTAGAGTGTTATATTATCAGAGATTTAAAACTAATCAAGAGAAAATATTTATAAAATTTATAAGTGCTTGTATTCTTTAATAAAAAAAATTACAAGCACTTATTTTATGTATTTTTTATGAAGTTTTTAAGATTATTTTTTGAATTAAAAAGGTAAAGGTGTGCCTAAATTTTCAGCAACTGCTTTTCTGTATATGAATTCAGCACACATTATATCTTGCAGCCCCATACCTTGT
>CAMEZN010000293.1 GCA_945947845.1 uncultured Mucispirillum sp.
TATCTGCCGGATTCACAAGTGGGAATTTTCTATGAGTATACACTTTATACTTTAATGTGCCGTTAGATACTGTAAAGAAAACAGCAGTATAATTTAAAAGATAAATAAAAATAACACCAAAACTTAAAAGTATTCCGCCAAGATATACAATAGCAATCCCAGGGTTATACTTTACAGAAAAGCCACTGTATACTACATCTTTTAATTCCTTAAACTGAAATGACATATTCAACTGTTTTACTTCTGTTAGATTATGAGCATAAAGCGGCAGCCAGCCCCCCATTAATCCATTATCTTCTTTATCGTATACTGCAAGATATAAAGCAGGGTTTGCGATTTTATCTGATTTATTATAATAGCTGCCAGTATTACTGTCATAAGCAAAATCTGAATAAAAATCCTGCACAACAAACTTATAATCATCTAATTCATATACTTTGCCGTATTTTAAATCAATTGTCCTTGTTTTATTATCTTTTACTATTAAAACATTCATTAGCATATCATTATGCAGAGATTGGCCATAAGTCGCCTGATAAAAGACCACATCTTTATATTTTAAAGGGCGGTTTACATTAACATCTACATTCATAACTTCTTTATTATTTTCTATTATACTTACATTGCTTTTAAATGCTTTTGCAGTTTTTGAACCTTCATAAAATTCAATATTAAAATCATTTAGTTTTACAGCAAAATTTAATGGTATTTTTTCTCCATTTTTCTTTTCTACTTCATTTGTTACTTGGTTTTCAAAAATAACCATAGAGCCGGAAAACCCCATATAGTAGCCAATAAATGCACCTGCCATAATAAATATGATTCCAAAGTGAGTAATAATCACTCCATATCTGCCCGGTTTATGATGTTCTGCTTTTACTAAATTATTATTTTCTGGGCTGCGGCTTACTCGCCAGCCTTCTTTATAAAAAAAATCTGTAACTGTGGAAATATCGTCTTTAAATTCTATTTTATTTTCAAGAGCTGTTTCATCTATAAAAGGAAACCCTTTTTTCGCAAATGGAAAAAGTTTAAATGTGCAGATAAAAAGATTTAGAGTAAAAAGAGAAAGCAGAGTAATAAATAACGGGCTTGTATATATGTTTAAAATGCCAAAAGTATATGCAAAATCTTTAAACTCATTTGTTGATGGGTCAAAAAATAATGATATCAATGTGTTGTATTTAATTTTTTCAATAGAAGCATCAGAAATTATGCTGCCAATGATTGATAAGATTACAAGGCTTATTATTAAGATAAAAGCAAACTTAATAGAGCCTAGTATTTTAATTGCTGGTTTAATAGATAAATTATAAAACTTTTTCATTAAAATAATCCTTGGAGATTTTATAAAGAATTTATATAAAATAAATTATTTATAAAATGAACAAGAAATAATTATGTGTCCAATTTTTCTACACAGTCAAAAAAAACAGGGCAGCATGTAATATTATGCTGCCCTGCTTTATATTAAGTTTACTATTTAGCAGCTACTTTTTTCATAGCTTCATCAAGCATTTCATAACCTTTAATAGAAAGGGTTATAGATTGAGTTAATGATTCTCTTGCAAGTGCTGGGTTATGGAAACCGTCAGAGTTTTCTGCTGTCCAGTATTCCCAGAGAATATGTGCTTTTGTATGGTATTCTCTTGCAGCATCTAATGTAGCTTTATCTACCCCTAATTTTTCAGCTAATGCTATTGTATCTATTAACTCAGCAAGCCAGAATTCAGCTTTTCTCATTCTACCTGTTGTATATGTTTTAATAGAATCAATAGAATATTTTGCATCTTCTACTGTCCAGTTAGTAGAAACTTTTACATATTCAGCATCTTTACCCTGCCAGTTAGCATGTTTATCTGCACCTGTTCCGTGGCAGTCTGATGTTAAGCATGTAGCATCAAGAATATATCTTGGTGATTGAACAAAGTGAGATGTATATTCAAGTTTTCCATTTTTGCCCACTGCTTCCATGTGGCATTGAACGCAAGATACTCCCGCTTTATCATGTATAGAGTTATAGTATGTTTCAAACTCTGGGTGTTGACCTTTCCAAAGCATTGCACCTGAAAATTTATTTTTAAAATCACCAAATTTTAAGTTTACAAAATAGTGGTCATATAATGCAAGTGCATTTTTAAGTGGGAAATGATTAGTTCTTGGGTCATTAAAGCCAATTTTTGCACCAGTAACAGTATCTGTTCCAGCAGCACAGTTATATTCAACGTGGCACTGTGCACATTGTAATGACTGTCTTCTAGGGTCATCTTTTGGAAGAATAGCAATTTTTCTAATCATTTTTGGCTCAGTATCGTCCATCATACTTCTTGTATCAATAACACGAACTTCTGCTTTCACTTTATTAGGGTCTGATTGATACAAGTTATTTTTAGCATAAGGAGCTTCACTTGTCATTGCTTCAATTAAAGCATCACGAACAATTCTTGGTTCTGCTGAGTGTGGGTCGTGGCAGAAGAAACAGTTAAGAGCATGGTTCATATTTTTAGCCATTTGCACTGGGTCAGAAAGTCTTGACCATTTAGCTTTTGGGTTTGGTTCCCCAAGGTATGCCCAGTCAAGCATATGGTCCATAGTTTTACAGTTCATACATACTGGGTTCACAGCTCTTGCTGTTTGTGGCAGGTCTTTAAAATCAGGGTTTTTGTCTTTTACATCATATAATACATCCCATACTGGACCTGATTCAAATATATAATTCCACCCATTTTTTGGCTGGAACTGGCCGCCGAATGCTCTATCAACAACAAACTGGTCTATAAGCATTAATGAGTGAGAACGAGTTGAAGCATGCTCTTTTGTAAAACCGTAAGGAGCCATTAATTTATCCCATGTTGGATTTGGAGA
>CAMEZN010000294.1 GCA_945947845.1 uncultured Mucispirillum sp.
AGAATATAGCATGCTTCACCGTTTTTTTCTTTACAGCCGTTTTCAGATAAAGCAAATGCTGTAATATAGTCTTTATTTTGGTATGCAGTAAATCCGTAGTCTTCATTATTTTTATTACATGCAGATATTATAGAAAATAAAATAATAATCAAAATAAATTTTTTCATTTTTTCTCCAATTTCATTACCTTAAAGTGCATGCAGAAATAAACCCCAGCTGGCATGCTTTATCATAAAATCTTAATGCAGAACCTTTATTTGAAGTAACTCCATATCCTATATAATATAAATCACCAAGCAGTTTGCAGCCATACGGGTTATTAAAATCACATGATGTAAAAATATTATCAAAACTTTTTTCCTGATTTATTCTTGAAACTCTTGTATACCGTTTATACATATTTCCAAGATATACACATAAATGAGAAGCACCATTTTTGCACATTTTTTCTGATTTAGAAACGATTTCGCCTATATTTTTAATGTCTGTAAATTTGTATGTATTATACATATCTATCAATTTCAGACAGCCATCTGGGTTATTTTGTGCACATGATTTTTCATAAAAACTAAATGCTTCTGTTTTATTATCCTTTTTGTAAAAGTAAAAATCGCCGGCAGCAAGGCAGCCTTTACCATTACCCATAGAGCATGATTTTTTAATATAATTTATACCTTCTTCATACGGGTCATATAATAAGTCTTCTAAATACATAAGACCAAGCTGTAAACAATCACTGCTTTTATTATCATTACAGTTATTAAAAAACATTGTAGAAGCTGTTTGATAATATTCATCTCTTTTTTTATCATTAATTTTTACAGATATTCCTGCATTATACATTTTACCAAGATAAAGACATGATGCTGGGTATTTATTAACACAGCCTTTATTGAAGAGCTTAAAAGCCTGTTCTTCATTTTTATCTAGATATTTTCCTTCAAGATACATTTTGCCAAGCAGATTACAGCTTTCAAAATCTAAATTATTACAGCTTTTTTCTGCCATTTTTAAAGCAGCTGCAATATTACCATTATCATAAGCTGTCTGGGCACTGTTTAAATAATAATCATTAGTATATAAAGTTGTATCAGCACCTTTCTTGGCACAGCTTGAAATAAAAACAATAAAAAATGTTAAAAATATAAAAATTTTACTTTTCATTTTTCCCACTTTTGTTTAAAGATATATATATAAGTGTATAATAAAAGATATAATTTATCAATTAAAAGATTGCTTTATATAAATTTTTGAGGGTTTGATGAAAAAAATAATGGTAATATATATATTTGTATTGTTTTTTTTCCCAACACAATCATTCAGTAAGCCAATTTTTAATCTGCTGGATAGTGAATGTATTGTATTTATTCAAGGTTCATCACCTGACAGCAGTATTTCTAAATCATTAGAAGTGTTTTTAAATACAGTTAATAAAGCAAATCTTCAAGTCTGGTATATTAAAAGCGACCAGTATTCAAGAGTAAAATTTAATAATAACACATATTTAGAAATAGATAATTATAAACCTAATGTGTCAAGTGTATTTCTTTATAAAAAAGGCAGGTCTTACTATAATATAGATTTAAATGATGAAAATTTAGAAGTAAAAGTCAACAAATATTTTGGCAGGCAGATATTCCCAGTATTTGAAAAAAGAAATAAAAATTTATATGAAAAAGAATATCAGGGAGCTATTTATATAGAATATAGTCAGAAGGAACTTTATGAGCTTTCAAATGGTTATCTTGATGAAACTGAATATGAAGTATATATGCAGAATCAAAAACAAATGAAAAGTGCATTAAGAACAAGTATGCAGTTATTAAAAATTCCTTATAAAGAGGCTCAGGGTAATGTAAAAACAATAACTTTTCCAAACAGATATAGTGTAGATTTAGAAGATAAAGGCGGCAGTGTTATATTATTTATTCAAGGCAGTGAACCATTTATTATATCGTTATCATCTGTAAATATGACAGTATTAAACAGGTTTTTTGGCAGGAGCAGATAGTTATGGTATCTTTATTTAAAATGAGTAAGTCAGTAAATTATTATGTTAAAGCTTATTGTAAAGATGGGGAAATAGTAACTGGTATTGTTGCAGCATATACAAGGCCAGAAGATAATCCTAATGAAAAAACTGGTTTCATAGAAGTTGATAAAAAGAGCCATTATATTGTATTAAAGCAGTATGAGCTTGATAAACTTGAAATATATGATGCAGCAGGCAGAATGGTAAATACTGAACCTACTGCATTTGATAGATTTAAATATTTTATGCTTGGCAGGGATATTAATAAATAACTAAGGAGTTATAATGAAAAAAATTATTGTTATGGGTGTGGGCAACTATATCTTATCTGATGAAGGGGTTGGCATACATGTGATTAGAGAACTTGAAAAAATGCAGTGGCCTGAAAATGTGGAAATATATGACTGCGGCACAACAGGTATACTTTCATTTCATAAGTTTGTGGAAGCAGATATTTTAATAGCAATTGATGCCATTGCTTTAAAAGAAGAGCCGGGCACAATTAGAGTTTATAACAAAGATGATATTATGCTTTCAAAAGTGCCTATGAAAATATCTCCGCATCAGATAGGTTTTCAAGAAACACTTTTTCAGGCAGAACTTCATTCTCATGCTCCAGAAGTTGTTACATTAATAGGTGTTGTGCCAGAATCTTATGCAGCAGGCACAGAACTTTCTGAATGTATTGCAGAAGTGCTGCCGGAAATTGTAAAAATTACTGTTGAATATATTAATAAATATGTAGAAGAATATAAAAACAGTTAATATAGTTTTATACTGTCATTTATTTAAAATAAAAGATACAGCTGTATTTTTTAAAATAAATA
>CAMEZN010000295.1 GCA_945947845.1 uncultured Mucispirillum sp.
AGATGTAAATGAGCAGAATACCTATAACACGTGGTGGTTATGAAAAATTAAAGGCAGAGCTTGATAAACTGCGCAATGTGGATAGGAATGAGGTAATACTTGCTATTCAAGAAGCAAGAGGACATGGAGATTTAAGTGAAAATGCTGAATATGATGCAGCAAAAGAAAGGCAGGGTATGATTGAAGCACGAATTAATGAGCTTGAATATAAAATGAGCCTTTTTGAAATTATTGATGTTTCGCAAATGTCTGGTGATAAAGTGGCATTTGGTGCAACAGTAACTATTGAAAATATTGATACAGAAGAAAGAAAAACTTATACAATAGTTGGTAGTGATGAAGCAGATATTTTTAATGGGAAAATATCTATAATGTCTCCACTTGCAAGGGCTATGATGGGTAAAGAAGAAGGTGATGATTTTACTGTTCAAGCTCCAAAAGGTGAAACAGAATATGAAATAATAAAAGTAGAATATATAGAAGAATAGTAATAATTTAAGCAGGAGGAAATTATGAAATTAGAGTTGAATATTGCTAATCAATTAACAATAGTCAGAGTAGTGGCGATACCTCTTTATCTTCTTGTTCTTTATATAAATAAAGATTGGAGTAACATTACTGCAACAATTATTTTTATATTTGCAGGAGTTTCTGATTTCCTTGATGGTTATATTGCTAGGAAGTATAATATGGTTACTGATTTAGGTAAAATATTAGACCCTATTGCAGATAAAATTCTTGTAGCAGCAGCATTAATAGCATTAATAGATTTAGACAGGCTCTACTGGTGGATAGCAGTATTAATGCTTGCAAGAGATTTTTCTATGGAAGCTCTTCGTAATCTTGCAGCAAGTAAAGGTGTGATTATAGCAGCAGGTATATGGGGTAAATTAAAAACAACTTTTCAAATGGTAGCAATAGGTATGCTTTCTTTTAAAATAACATGGCTTGGAATAAACTGGTATTTATTAGGAACTATTCTCATGTATATAGCATTAGTTTTATCAATATATTCTGCTTTTGTATATTACAGAGACTATTTTAAAAATGAAAATAAAGGGGAGATTGTTTAATTATGACAATACCACAAATATTATTAATTATAGCGGCTTATTTTATTGGAGCAATTCCATTTGCATATATTATAGTTAAACTTGTCAAAAAAATAGATATTAGAACTGTGGGCAGTGGTAATGCTGGTGCAACAAATGCAGCCAGAGTGCTTGGTAAATGGGGTTTTATAAGTGTTTTTCTTCTTGATGCCTTGAAAGGTTTTATACCAGTATATATATCACTTCACTTTTACGGCCAGACACTTATTACACTTGTTACAGCTGCTGTTGTAGTGCTTGGTCATACATACACAGTATTTCTTGGATTTAAAGGCGGAAAAGGTGTTGCAACTGGTGCAGGTGTATTTTTAGCACTAGCTCCTTTTGAGATAGGCATAGGGCTTGTTGTATTTATTATAGTCTTTCTTGCTACTAAAATGGTATCTGCTGGTTCTATTTTAGGTTCTCTTGCACTGCTTATTTCAGTATGTGCAATGAGTGATTGGTTTGCATTGAAGGTGCTTACTGCTGTTATAGTTTTCTTTGTAATTTTTAAACATCGTTCCAATATTGTTCGTATAATTAAAGGCGAAGAAAACAGGTTCGTAAGGAAAAAAGAAAAAGATGCAGAATAAAGAAACTGTTATGGGCAAATGTATTGAGCTTGCCCGCAGTGCAAAAGGCTTTACTTTAACAAACCCATTAGTTGGTGCAGCTGTTATTAAAGACGGCAAAGTAGTTTACGGTATACATGAAAAATATGGCAGTAATCATGCAGAAGTAAATGCAATAAAAAATGCTGGTGAAAATGTTGCAGGCAGTGAGCTTTTTGTTACATTAGAGCCATGTTCAACATATGGTAAAACACCACCATGTGTTGAAAAAATTATATCATCTGGTATTAAAAAAGTTTATATAGGTGTGCTTGATATTAACCCTAAACACAGGGGGCAGGGAGTAAATATTCTTAGAAATGCTGGAATAGATGTAGAATATGGTATTTTAGCAAATGAATGTAGTTTATTAATAGAAGATTTTATTAAATATCAAACTATGAAACAGCCATATGTTACATTAAAAACAGCAAGCAGTATTGATGGTAAAATAGCTTGCAGAACTGGTCATTCTAAATGGATAACTGGGGAAGAATCAAGAAACCTTGTTCATCAAATGCGGGGTTCATCTGATGTGGTTTTAACAGGTATTGGAACTGTTGAAGCAGATAACCCATTAATGACAGATAGAAGAAATGAAGCAGTAAAACAGCCTGTAAGAGCAGTGCTTGACAGCAGCTTAAAAATAGATATTAATGCAAATATTATAAAAAGTGCAGATATTGCACCAGTTATAATTTATACATCAGAAAATGCTGATAATAGTAAGATTATGCAGCTTAATGATAAAAATATTAAGGTTGTAAAAGTTGCTGATAAAAATGGTATGCTTGATTTAGAAGATGTTTTACATTCATTATATGAATCAGGTTTTATGAATGTGTTTGTAGAAGCAGGCAGCAGAATAAACGGCTCTTTTTTTGATAAACGGCTTGTAGACAGGCTGGAAGCATTTATTGCTCCAAAAATTATTGGTGGTAACGATGCAGTATCATCAATAGGCGGTTTTGGCATTGATAATATGAATAATGCTTTAACATTTAAAGATTATAAAATCACAACTTGTGGTCAAGATATATTAATATCTGCCAGAATTAATGATTATACTCAGCAGGCAGTTGACTTTACAAAAAATTTTAATGCAGAATAATATGTTTACAGGAATAGTAGAAGA
>CAMEZN010000296.1 GCA_945947845.1 uncultured Mucispirillum sp.
TTATTATATCTTAAAAACTTTGTCAAGAGAAATTTATAAAACATATAATTTTTGATGACTAATAAAAAAATATATGATAGACTGCTAAACACTAATAAATAATAACGGAGAGAGTTATGAAAAAACTTATTATTTTAACAGCTGTTGCAGCTGCTCTTCTTTCTTTTGGCTGTAAAAAAGAAGCAGCTCAAAAACAGCAGGATAATGCAAGTAAAGAACAGGAAGTAGTAAAAACTGATATGACTCAGTTTGAAAAATCACTTTCTTTATTTCAAAATCCACAGTATGACTTACTTTACAAATTAATTGAAAAAGGTATCAATGCAGAACTTGAAGATAATGTTACAATAGCTTATCCAAACCATGCAAAACGTCTTTTAAATAATGATGCACAAATAACTATACAAAAAGGTGCAACTCCACTTGGAATTGCAGCACTTTTCTGCACACCATCACTTGTTAATGATTTAATAAATAAAGGTGCAGATTTAAAAACAACTGTTAACGGCAACTCTATCGCTGCAATTATTATTCAATGCGGCGAAGCAGAACAAGCTGGTATGTTTGAAAACTATTTGAAAGCTGTCCGCAAATTTGAAAGAGATAATCCTGAAACTTATGAAAATAAATCTGAATTATATGCAGCTAATTCAATGATTTATACTATGGCAGATAATGGTGAATATATCCCTTCTCAAACTATTATGAACTATGCAGTGCAAAATAAATTAAATGATGCAATACCAGTTATCTTAAAATATGCTGGTGGAATTAACTATTTCAAAAATGATAATAACAATCCTGATAATATTCTTCCAATTGTTACAGCATTAAAATATCAAAACTATGAAGCTTTAAAACTATTTTTTGAAAAGACAGGCTCACTTTTTGCAGAAATGTATACTCTTGACGGTGAAAAAGTATCCTTAATTGATTATCTTTTCTATAATGTAATGGACGCTCAGATTAAAGAAGCAGATATACCTGTTAAAACATTCTTTAAATCATTGGTAAATGGTTATAAACAAAATGGAACAGGCATCGCAGACATTAAAAAAATTATAGAAAATGGTGATTTAACTACTGCCTTAGAAACACCAGTTGCTGTTGAAAATGGTCAAATACCGGGTGCAACTATTGCCCATATTGCTGCTGCTATGGAATATAATGCACTTATAAAAGGTATGGCTTTTTATAATGATAAAACAAATATTTTAAATATTAAAGACGGCAATGGAGATACTCCACTTCATATTGCTGTAAGACAAGGAAACTTTTCTACTGCAAGAGTGCTTTTAGAAGCTGGTGCTTATATTGATGAAGTAAATAATGCAGGCTTAACTCCACTTGCTGTTGCTGTAAAAGAATATACTGGTAAAAATCAAGCATCATTTGTAAGGCTTCTTTTAACAAGTGCAGCTAATACAAAAACTAATTATGCTTTAACACTTGATGATGAAACATTAGAACAGGCAAAAAATATCAAAGCAGTAAATGATGCTCTTAATAAATATAATATAAAAGTAGAAAATACAGAAGTAAGGGGATATTTATTGTCTACTGCAAAAATGTATGCACAAGAAAATTTGAACCCAGCAGTTGTTCGTATTATGCAAGGTGGTATTAATAACCAGCTTAAATTTGCTTCTTATATGTATGAAACTAATCCTTTCCCAAAAGATGCTACCCCATTAATTGCAGCAGCTATTGCATGTTCTGAATCTACTGCTGAAAAATTAATACTTGCAAAAGCTGATACAGATATTAGAATTACTGATGAAAACGATTTAAAATATGATGCTTATGATTTTGCAGACAGAGTTTCACAATGTGAACCAGTAAAAACAATGCTTAAAAATCCATCATCTTTAAAAATTGATATGCAGGGCATTTACGAATGGGATATTGTATCAGCAGAAGCAGAAGCTGAACGACAAGGCTTATTTGATGATGAACCAGCAAATGATAATACAACTGAAACAGAAGAAGCATATACAGTAGAAGAAACAAACAATACTGATAACAGCCAAAGCGATAATGCAGATGTTGAATTAGTAATTGAAGAAGAATAATTTATAATTATACACATATAAATTAAAAGATTAAAGCCTGATAATAGGTTATATTATCAGGCTTTTTATTTAGATTATATAAACTCTTGAATAATAACACTATACTAGCTTTTTACTGTTTCATTAGTTATGCTTAATACTGATTTCAAGTATTCTTTAAAATCTGTTTCAGATTTTTCTATCTCATCTATAAATTCCTGCATACTGTTAATTTCACCCTGTGGTATCCTAAAACTATACTGATATATATATTCATCAGTATTTTTATTTGGTATATTTAATTTACTATATGATTTACCATATAAAAAATTATCTGCATTTTCCTTATCATCAGGATATAAAAAAACACCAGTTGCGGCACCTAATATATGAATATATGATATCATCTGCATTCTATCATCTCTTGCAATATCTTTAATCTCTTTTGCATGCTTATACTTTGCATCCATTACAATGCCCAATTCTTCTGAATAAAAATCTGGATAAGCCTGCCAATATTTAGGATTGTTATCTTCATTATTAAGCATATAAATGCGATCAGAACCTTCTTTATTACGGGAATGAATAAAACTGCTGTCTATTTTACTTATTAATGTATTTAAATATTCTTCCCAAAGCCATGCAACATCAAATAATATTCCATATATTTTATTTTCTGCCCTGCCATATTTCAGCTCATCATCTTCCATTAATATTTGCAGGCATATCTGCCTTAATGGTTCATACTCTGAATAATATGGATGAATATCAGATTTTA
>CAMEZN010000297.1 GCA_945947845.1 uncultured Mucispirillum sp.
TATCTTACAGAAACATTGTTTACTTTTATCATATATTCACCTGTTTAAATCTATAAAAATAATATAAATTTATGTTTTAGTTTTTTAAACACTGCCATACCAGTTAATAATGGTATGAAAGCAGAAAGTAAACATGCTAAATACATATCTGCACTAGGTGTAATACCTTGTAAGATTGTCATGCGTATAAAATCTATTATATGATATAATGGATTAAGACTATATATTCCCATTAAATTATCTGGAATTATTGTTGCTGGATAGAAAATAGGTGTCATATACATTAAAAGCGAACAAAATATACCCCATAAAAACTGCATATCTCTGAAAAATACATAAGCTGCTGCTAAAATTAAACCCAATCCAAAGCTTAGTATAATAAGACATAATATACCATATATAGATAAAATAATGGTTTGGTTAACTGGCACTTGTAATATTAATAAGACAACAATCACTGGTATTGTTGATAGCAGCAAATTAATCATTGCTGTAAGTATTCTTGATACAGGGTATATTTCTAATGGCACATATACTTTTGAAATTAGTGATGCATTTCCTACAATTGCACCCATAGCAGAATTTGTTGCTTCTGCAAAAAATGAACAACAAACTATACCTATTAATAGATATGCTATAAAATATGGAATATTTGATTTAAATATAGTTGAGAACACAAAATATAAAACCAGCATTGTTAAAATTGGGTTTAATAAACTCCATATTATGCCTAAAATACTTCTTTTATATTTAGTCTTAAAATCTCTTATAACAAGCTGTGATAATAAAAAGCCATATTTATCATATCTTTCTAAATATTTGTATTTATAATCTAATATCATTATAATAATAGAAAGTAATATAATAACAGCTACTATTATCCAATAATATTTTGCGACTAATATGTTATCTTTGCCATATATTGAATAACATAATATACCATCTATCTTTTTATTACCTATATAAAGAGATGAATTGTCATCATTGGAAATTGAAAATTTAGCTAGATTATATTCTTTGCCGTAATATACAGTTACCGCATTATTCTCATCTGTATCAGATGAAATAAATAATTTTAAATTTTGATTTTTATATCCTTCTACTGGTTTATTTAATTTTAATTTTATCTTTTGATTATCTTTCAAAGTTGACAAATCTACTATGCAATATGATAGTGCATTATTATTTATATCTTTTACAGTTACTTTTAAATTACCTTGATTGACCCGTTCATATGTTGCAGCAATCAATTCTATTTCATCAAAATAATCCATAGAGTTTGCAAAACCCTGCACAACAATATTCTTCCCATAAATACCACCAACTACACCAGTTTGATTAACCATTTTTGTTGAATAGAATTTATGAGAAAAATGCTCATTATCAATATAATAAATATAAGCACTTGAAATTAACATTAATGTTATCAAAATGATATAAAAAACAAATTTTTTCATCTCATACTCTCTGCTTTTTATGATTTGAATATGTTACTATGAAATAAATATGCTGACTGCACAATATCATATAAATTATTATAAGTTATATTCCAGCCAAGTATTTCTTTTGCTTTTTTATTTGATGCAATAAGAACGGCTGGGTCGCCTGCTCTTCTGCCTCTTATTTCTTTATTTATCTCTTTTTCTGCTACTTTTTCACACACTTCTATCACTTCTTTTATAGAAAATCCTTTACCTGTTCCAAGGTTGATTTTTTCACTTTTACCGCCTGCTCTTAAATATTTCAGTGCCAGATAATGAGCATTAGCTAAATCATAAACATGTATATAATCTCTTATACAAGTGCCATCTGGGGTATTATAATCTGTGCCGTTAATATATATTTTTTCTCTTTTACCAAGCGGCACCTGTAATATAAGCGGTATAAGATGAGTTTCTGGATTATGTTTTTCACCGCTTCCACCCCATGCCCCGCAGGCATTAAAATATCTTAATGCTACAAACCGGACATTAGATGACGCATCATAAGAAGAAAGTATATTTTCTATAAAAAATTTACTCATTCCATAAGGATTAACTGGATTTAATGGGTGATTTTCATCAATTGGAGTATATTTAGGTTCACCATATACAGCAGCAGTAGATGAAAAAACAATTTTTGATACACCATTATTTTTTAATGTATTAATTAAAATAAGAGATTTTGAAGTATTATTTTCAAAATATTTGTATGGATTTTCAACCGATTCTGCCACCTCAATAAATGCAGCAAAATGCAGACAGGCTTCTATATTATGTTTTTTTACTATGTTTGTAACAAGTTCGGTATCTGCAATATCTCCTTTATAGAATATCGCATTTTTTGGCACATCTTCTTCTTTTGATGAAACAAGACTGTCTAATATAACGACCTGTTCTCCTTGTTCAATTAAATACCTTGCAGTTGTTCCCCCAATATAACCTGCACCGCCAGTTACTAATACCATAATTATCTGCCTAATTTTTCATGAATATATCTTTTAACTGCATCTTGCCAAGATGGAAGTCTTTTAAAACCTGCATTATCAAGGCTTTTTTTGCTTAGTCTTGAATTTTTTGGTCTTGATGCTTTTGTTGGATATTCTTCGCTTTTTATATGGTGAACTAATACTTTCTGCCCTGTTACAGAAAATATATACTCTGCCAAATCTGCCCAAGAGCAGTATCCTTCATTTGTTGCATGGTATATGCCGTATTTCTCTGTTACTATCATATCGCATATTAATGGTGCTAAATCGTATGTATATGTAGGGCTTCCTATCTGGTCTGCAACCACATTTAATTCACTGCGGCTTTCCCCCAGTTTCATCATTGTATTAAT
>CAMEZN010000298.1 GCA_945947845.1 uncultured Mucispirillum sp.
ATATCTAATTGCATTTGTAGAAGGTATTTTATCTTTCATAATTAAAAACTGTTATTTAAAAATAATTTTGTTCTTTCATTTTTAGGGTTATTAAATATTTCATCAGGTGTTCCGCTTTCAAGAATTTCACCATTTGACATAAATAATATTTTACTGGCAACTTCTTTTGCAAACCCTATTTCATGTGTAACTATAAGCATAGTCATCTTTTCTTCTGCCAGCTGTTTCATAGTGTGCAGCACTTCTTTTGTGATTTCTGGGTCAAGTGATGAAGTAGGTTCATCAAAAAGCATAATTTCTGGGTTCATCATTAATGCTCTAACAATTGCCACTCGCTGTTTTTGCCCACCTGAAAGCTGGTCTGGATAAGAATCTGCTTTATCTAAAAGCCCAACTTTATCAAGTAAAGCACGGCTTTTTTCTTTCATCACCTTATTATCAAGCTTTTTCACTATTTTAGCTGGTTTCTCTAAATTTTTTATTACAGTGATATGTGGAAAAAGGTTAAAATGCTGAAATACCATTCCCATTTTCATAGTAGCATCTTTAACAATTTTGTTTGGCATATATATACCATTTTTCACAAATGTTTCACCATCAACAGTAATTGTGCCGTCATCTATTTTTTCTAAATCAATTAAGCACCTTAAAAGTGTGCTTTTACCGCTTCCAGATGAGCCTAATATTGCTATAACATCACCTTTTTCAACTGTAAAAGATACATCTTTTAAAACATTAAGGCTGCCAAATGATTTTTTTAAGTGAGATACTTCTATTATGCTCATAGTGATTTACTCGCATAGCTGAATTTTTTTTCTATTAATCTTAAAATGATTGTAAGTATTAGTATTAGTAAAAGATACAATGCACCAGCAATTACAAGTGGAAAAACTGTTGCATCTCTTGTAACTGCTGTTTTAGCAACATAACTGATTTCTGCAATACTTATAACTGTAAGAAGTGATGTATCTTTAACTAATGTAATAGATTCGTTACTTAAAGCTGGAAGGCTTACTCGTATCATCTGCGGTATAATGATATGAATAAATGTTTGTATTTTATTAAATCCTAATACTTTTGCTGCTTCATTCTGACCTTTATCAATAGCCATTAATCCGCCTCTAAATATTTCTGCAAAATATGCAGCATAGTTTAAAATAAATGCTATTAATGCAGCAGGAAGCCTTTCTAGTGTAATATATGGACCGATGAAAGGTATATAGGGCAGGGCAAAATATACAAAGAAAAGTTGTAATATTAATGGTGTGCCCCGCATAATTGTAATATATATATTTACAAGCCAGCCAACAGGTCTAAATTTTGACCTGCCAAGAAGTGTTATGAAAAATCCAAGGGGAATAGAGGCAATAAGCACCACAAAGAAAACTAAAACTGTTATTTTAGCTCCTTGCATCATAGTTGATGTAATATTTATAATGTAGTTACTGTCCACTAAAAACCTCTTTTCCCTTTTGTTTTAAATTATTTAGGCTCTAATACAATATCTTCACCAAACCATTTTTTAGAGATTTCAGAAGATGTGCCGTCTGCTGCCATTTCTGCTAATGCTTTTTCTACTTTATCTTTTAATTCTGTATTACCTTTTTTAAATGCTATTGCATAATATTCTTCATTAAAAGAATCATTTAATACTTTATATAAATTACCGCTTTTTGAAATCATATATCGTGCTACAACTTCGTCCATAACAACTGCATCTATTCTGCCGATATTTAAGTCAGTTAATGCTAAAACATTATTTTCATAAGTAACTTGTGTAAGTTTTTTAGAAATAGGGTCTTTTTCTAATGCAGCAACAGCAGTTGAACCAGTCTGCAATCCTACTTTTTTGCCTTCTAAATCTGCTTTTGTATTAAGAGCAGAGTCTTGGTTTGTTATTATTATCATTTTATTAGCTAAATATGGTTTAGAAAGTGTCATAGCTTCTTCTCTTGCAGGGCTGACACTAAGTCCATTCCAAATACAAGTTATTTTTCCAGTGTTAAGTTCCAGTTCTTTTGAAGCCCAGTCAATAGGCTGTAATTTAAGCTCCATACCTAATCTTTTAGTAACTTCTTTTGCCATATCAATATCAAAGCCAACTATTTCATTGTTATCATCACGAAAACCCATTGGTGGGAAGCTGTCATCAAGACCCATAATAAATAGGTTTGCATTATTATTTTCAGTATTATTTTGTGGTTTTTCTGTTTCTTTTTTACAGCCTGCTGCAAAAACTGATACAGCAATTAAAGTTAAAATAAGTAATTTTTTCATTTTACACCTTGCATATATTATTAACTAATAAAAAAACACTTTACCATAATGTGTGAAAAAATCAATCAATAATTACAGTTATTTTTTGAAAAATAAATTATGTATAATATTATAAAGAAAAATTGTAAAATAATGTGTAAAGCTATTGTTTTATATATATAAATTTGTTATAAACAGTTATTTAAGGAGTAAATATGATAGATATTCAGAGTATAAAACTTTTAATGGCAGGCAGGGCAGGAGTTTATGGACTTTTAGCAGATATTTTTACAGCACCAGCAGATATGGAAATCATATATAACCTGTGTAAATATTTATATGACTTGACAGAGTCTGTTGAAGTAATAGATGAGCAGGAAGAAATAATGCAGGGGTTTAAAGGGCTTGCTTTATGGTATCAAAATGCTCAAAAAGCAGAAAAATCATGGGTTGAAGCAAAATTAAAAGAAGAGTTTGTATCCGTTTTTAAAAATCCTGCTGGTTCTATTGGTATTATTTTTCCAAATACT
>CAMEZN010000299.1 GCA_945947845.1 uncultured Mucispirillum sp.
CATTTGCAACATACTTATCTCGTTATTCCATTATATTTTATCTCATCCCCTTATAGTTACACTTAAAAAAAATCTGCGTTTTACTTATACATTATGTTTAGGCGGTCTTTCGTTTACAGCCTTTCTTATGCTTATAATTTCAGGAGTTCTGCTGGCAGTCTATTATATACCAGAACCAGCACAGGCTTATGATTCTATTATTTTTATAGAAGAAAATGTTACAGGGGGCAAATATATTAGAAACCTGCACAGATTTTCAAGTAATGCTTTTTTAATACTTATGTTTCTGCATATTTTAAGAGTTATACTAACAGGTGCATTTTTAAGCAGAAGATACAACTGGGTAATAGGTCTTTTACTGCTTTTTTTAAGCATTTTTACAGGTTATACAGGTTATCTTTTACCGATGGACCAGCTTTCTTACTGGGCTACACAGACAGGGGCAGAATTGATTAAAATACTGCCATTTGGGGATTATATATATAATATTATAATACCTGATACTATTGGAGGAAAGCTCAGCTTAATAAGATTTTATGCACTGCATATTATAATACTTCCAGTATTAATTACTGCTCTTTCATTTATACATTTTTTTAGAGTAAGGCGAGATAAAGGGGTGCTGCCATATCTATAAATGATGAAAAAAATAAAAAAGACTTATATATAAAATCAAACCCATATTTTTTTAAGATTATAGGTATATCTTCTTCTATACTAATTATTTTTATACTTATTGGTTCAATCTTTTTTGATGCACCATTAGAAGAAAAAGCAGAGCCATATAATGCTCCAAACCCTTCTAAATCTGCTTGGTTTTTATTATGGACTCAGGAACTTGCTTCCTATGGAAGCTATTATGTGTATATTATAATTTTTTTCTTTATTTTTTATATGATACTGCCATTTCTTGTGAAAAAAAAGCCAGAGCATGCTGTTTGGTTTCATTCTGCTTATAAAATAATAAATATAATATCACTTATTGTTTTTCTTGCTATAATTACTCTTACAATAATTGCATATTTTTTCAGGAAAGAATATTGGCTGCTAGGATTTTAATTATTTTTATTTTAAGTTGTAGTTTTTTATATGCTGCTGATAATAAATGTTTATCATGCCATGAAAATGTCTGCATTAACAAACCAGATAACTGCACAATATGCCACAGGGGTAACAGTTCAACGTCCAGAAAAGATATTGCCCATTATAAACTGATTAAAGGAAAATTTGCATCATATACTGATAAAAACAGCCCAAAAACACAAAAAGGAATAAAAATTATAGAAAAGGCAGCCTGCACAAGATGCCATAATATTGGCAAAAGCGGTGCGATACTTGCTTCTGACTTAAATTCAGCAGTAAAAAGGCTTACAACAGAAGAAATTATCAAATCTATAAAAGAACCAGTTATAAATATGCCCTACTTCCAGTTTAATGATGAAGATATTGAAGCATTAATCACTGGGATATATTATTATACTATTCCAGAAGGCAGTAAATCTATAACACAAGTAGTTCATTTTCAAGATAATGCAGGTGGCAATGATATATTTCAAAAGAAATGCGGAACATGTCATAAAGCATTAACAAGTGCTGGTGCACTGGGCACATCAGAAGATGCTCCAAATCTAAGTGGTTTATCAAAAATATATCCTGATTATTTAAATGGAAGAAGCTGGAATAAAGAATTGCTTGATAAATGGCTTACTAACCCTAGAAGTTTGAAAAAAAATGCAGTTATGCCTGTAATAGAATTAACAGATAAAGAAAAAAAAGCAGTTATTGATATATTAATAAAATAAAATATAGTAAAAAAACTTATGAATAATATATTATGTAATATAAAAGCCTCATTAATAAGATAGATGATTTTATATATTTTGCTATAATTACTTTGATTATATATTACCGCACAATTACAACAGAAGACATAGGATTTAAAGGCAACACAAATATAATAAACTTTAAAAAGCAGGATAAAAATTTATATATGTGCTGTCATTGATATATTTAGCAGCTTTTTTACAATCATTTTATTTCATACACACTACTACTCATTTAGATAAATACTTATTTCCATATACAATAACTTTAATAATGTAATAATACATTTTTTGATAAAATCTGGTATTATACAGATGATACAAAAATACTTAAAAAAGAATACAGCCATCGTTATGTTAAAGGCAGAATATATTATTATATCCATGATTATTATGAAAAATATGAAGATGTTTTATTATATAGTGGAAAAGGACAAACTACATATAATAGTTTTCTCTATTATTTAACTTTATCAGGACCTTATATCCCACTACCCCACATTGTAAAAAATATAGAAAAAGATTTACCAGTGAGTATATGGTAAAAACATAAAATATTTCTGCCATCTGTAATATATTATATGAAATTTATGAGTATTATATAATAATCTTATTGCAATTTCCAATCTTATACTTATAATATTATTTATAAAATCAAAGGTATTATATGTTAAAGACTGAAAATCTAACTATTGAACTAAAATCAGAAAAAGATGAATTTTTTATTCTGCGGGATTTTTCTATTCATTTAAATAAAGGCGAAATACTAGGGCTTGCAGGTGAATCCGGTTCTGGAAAAAGTGTTTTTGCAAAAAGTGTGCTTGGATTAAATACTGCCCCAATATATAAAACAGGCGGCAGTATATTTGTAGAAAATAAGCATTTGGAAAATAAATCAGACTATCAGTCTGTCAGGGGTAAAAAAATATCTATGATATTTCAAAACCCAC
>CAMEZN010000300.1 GCA_945947845.1 uncultured Mucispirillum sp.
TCAATAACTTCTTCATCAATAAATGTATCTGCTTCTACTATTAATTCATCAGTTAATGAATCAAATAAATCTTCTAATGTATATCTGCCGTAAATCCTTTCGCCAAGAGTTTCAACAACTGATGCACCTTGGAATAATGGACCTACTTCAATACCTTTAATTGTTCCACAGTCTTCTTCTGATATAATTAAATCTTGTGCAACATCTACAAGACGGCGAGTTAAATAACCAGAGTTTGCTGTTTTCAAGGCTGTATCTGCAAGACCTTTACGAGCACCGTGAGTTGAAATAAAGTATTGGCTCATTGTTAAACCTTCGCGGAAGTTTGAGTCAATTGGTGTTTCAATAATCTCACCAGATGGTTTAGCCATCAGACCCCTCATACCAGCAAGCTGAGCAATCTGAGCCTTAGAACCCCTAGCACCAGAATCACTCATCACATAAAGAGTATTATAATATTTTTCTCTTTTATTTTCCTTAGAAGCATCGCCACCTAAGTTTTCAATAGTTTTAATAAGCTTATCAGTAATTTTTTCGTTAGTTTTTGACCATACATCAATTATCTGGTTATATCTTTCACCTTTTGAAAGTGCTGCTTCTTCCCTGTAATGTCTTTCAATTTCTTGAACTTTTCCATAAGCTTCTGCTATAAGCTCACTTTTTTCCTTAGGAATAATCATATCATCTATACAGATAGAGTAACCTGCAATAGTAGAATATTTAAAACCTAAGTCTTTTAAGTTATCTAGGAATGTAACACTATACCAGTTGCCTAATTTTTTATAAATATAGTCAACAAGTTTACCTAACTCTTTTTTACCTAAAACTTTATTTACCTGTTCAAAATCTATACCTTCTGGCACAATACCGTAAAGAATTACACGGCCTGCTGATGTATCATACATTTTGCCGTCAATCCTTACTTTAATTTCTGCCTGTAAGCTTAATTTTCCATGGTCAATAGCAATAACAACTTCTTCTGGAGAAGAATATACTTTACCACTGCCAAGAGCATTTTTTAAAGGCCTTGTTAAATAGTAAATACCTAAAACCATATCCTGAGTAGGAATAGCAAGCGGTTGACCGTTAGCAGGTGATAAAATATTATATGCTGAAAGCATTAATGTTCTTGCTTCAAGCTGTGCCTGAAATGATAACGGCACATGGACAGCCATTTGGTCTCCATCAAAGTCAGCATTAAATGCAGTACAAACAAGTGGGTGGAGCTGTATAGCTTTTCCTTCTATTAACTGTGGTTCAAATGCCTGAATACCAAGTCTGTGCAGTGTAGGAGCACGGTTTAATAATACTGGGTGTTCTCTAATTACTTCTTCTAATACGTCCCATACTTCCTGCCTGCGTTCTTCTACCATTCTTTTAGCCTGTTTAACAGTGGAAGCAATACCCCTTTCTTTTTCAAGTTTATAATATAAAAATGGTTTAAATAATTCTAATGCCATTAACTTAGGAAGACCGCACTGATGCATTTTTAAATGCGGACCTGCAACAATAACAGAACGGCCAGAATAGTCAACCCTTTTACCTAAAAGGTTTTGACGGAAACGACCATTTTTACCTTTAATCATATCAGATAATGATTTTAATGGTCGTTTATTGCTTGAACGGATTATTCTTCCTCTCCTGCCATTATCAAAAAGTGCATCAACTGCTTCTTGAAGCATTCTTTTTTCGTTACGGATAATGATTTCAGGAGCATTTAATTCCATAAGCTTTTTCAGACGATTATTTCTATTAATAACACGTCTGTATAAGTCATTTAAATCACTTGTAGCAAACCTGCCCCCATCAAGTGGAACAAGCGGCCGTAATTCTGGCGGAATAACAGGTATAACATCAAGCACCATCCATTCTGGGCGGTTATTTGATTTTCTAAATGCTTCTACAACTCTTAACCTTTTAGCAAGTTTTAATCGTTTCTGCATACTGTTAGTTTCCCTTAACTCGCTTTTAAGCTCAATTAAAAGTAAATCAAGGTCTACTTTTTTAAGTAAATCTTTTATTCCTTCTGCTCCGATTTTTGCAACAAATCCATTTGCACCAAAATCTTCAACAGCTTTTCTATACTGCTCTTCTGTTAATATCTGTCTTTCTTTTAAGTTAGATGATTTTGGGTCTGTAACAATGTATGACTCAAAATATACTACTCTCTCAATATCTTTAATAGATAAATCAAGAATAGAGCCTATACGAGATGGAGTCCCTTTAAAAAACCAGATATGACATACAGGTGATGCTAAATCAATATGCCCCATACGAACACGGCGAACTTTTGACTGAATAACTTCAACACCGCATTTTTCACAGACAATACCTCTATGTTTCATGCGTTTATATTTACCGCATAAACATTCCCAGTCTTTTACAGGTCCAAATATTTTAGCACAGAAAAGACCATCTCTTTCAGGTTTGAAAGTTCTGTAATTGATAGTTTCAGGTTTAGTTACTTCCCCTGATGACCAGCTTAATATTTTTTCAGGAGATGCAATTTTTATGCGTATAGCATCAAAAAACACTGAACTCTTATTCTCTCTAATACTTTTTTTCATAATATTAAATTTACCTCATTAGCGACAACTTTATAAGCATTTGCTAAAAACTCGCTGCAAAGCTATTTGCTTTGCAGGATATTCTATTCACCTTTGTCATCTAAAGGCTCATCGTCATCATTGTCATCATCATCTAAATCAAGACTAATGCTTCTAACAACATCATCACTGCTTGGAATGTCTTCATCTCTTATGCCGGCACTCA
>CAMEZN010000301.1 GCA_945947845.1 uncultured Mucispirillum sp.
ATGGGTCTCATTGTCATCATAAAATGAATAGATATTTTTAGATGCTGCTTTATTTTCTGTCATATATCTAAGGGAAGTAAATAGTCCATTTAAAGTAAGGTTTGCAAGAGCATTATTACCGCTTACAAAAGCATTGATTGTGCTTATTGGTTTAATATCAAAACTACTTCTGATAAAAATAAATACAACTGAACCTATAAGAATAAAATATATGGCTGATTTAAATAATCCTTTTTTAGAAGTATTTATTTCCCTGATTTTAATATCAACAAATTTTTTCCAAAAATAAGCACATACAGCAATAAATACAAGCACAAAAAATACCATATAGAAATATGTTTTTGCCATTGTATAAATGTATTCATAATCATTGCCAAGAGTTGCAAATTCGCCTGCTAAATGCCTTGAAACATATCCAAAATATACAGCATCTATAATAAGATATATGGTGATAAAGGCATATACTGGAAACATTAACCAGTATATGATTTTATGGTATTTTTGAGAGTTAACAGGCAGCAGTATAAGTATAATAAATGGTGATATAATTGTTAAAAATATTGAAGTATCAAATCTTATTCCATGAATGATTGCTACAAAGATACTCCAAGCACTGTTTTCCTTAAATAAATCAAAATAAACAGTAAAAATGATAATCCTGATAACAGAAAATATTGCAAGTCCTATTAAAACAGCATAAAGAAGCTTTAAATATCTGTGCATAAATTACCTGCTATCATTTCAGCCTTAGATGATGTAACTTCATCTATTTGATTGCCGTTTTTATCTATCACTTTTATTGTGTATTCATCGTTATTATTTCTGGTCATAACACAGTAATGGTGGTCATTTACTCTGCATACTTTATATTTATTTTCAATTGTAGCAGGGTAGAGTGGAGCACCACCTCCAGCTGTTACAATATAGTTTGTGCCCTTATATAGTGAGCGTTCATAGGAATGAACATGGGCAGAAAATACAAATATAACATTATATGCTTCAAATAGGTCTAATAAGTATGGAGCATGGTATGGGTAATATTTACCTGATGTAAAAAGTGGGTAGTGAAGCCCTACACTGATATTTTTAGTTTTATTTTTTTCTAAATCATCTTTAAGCCATGTAATAAGTTCTCTATGTATGCTTTCATCTATTACATCAAGCACAATGAAATGCATACCCATTCTATCAAAAGAATAGTAGGTTTTATTTTTTGGAAGGTCTAAAAATATCTGGTAGTGGTTTATTTCTGATTCATGGTTTCCCCTGATAGGGTAGTATTCGCATTTTTTCCAAAGTTTATTTTCTATAATGCTGAATATTAAATAGTGTAGAAAATTATGGCTGTTTGATGCGATATCTCCTGTAAAAAGAATCATGTCAGGGTTTTCTTTTTTTATCATATTAGCTATATGGTTGTGCATTTTATAGCTTGAACGAACATCGCCATATATTACTATTTTGTCTATATTTTTATCGGCAGGGTCAAATTTCAGCCTGTGGCGGACTAGGAAGTATGTAACTAAAATCAAACCTAAAATTGCACATAGTATGAATAGTATAACAAATAAAATATCTAAAATCATTTATTTTTCCTTGTTTTTTAAAATATCTTCTAATGATGAACTAACAGTATCAATAATATTTCCATTTATATCTATTGCTTTAAGAGTATATGTATCATTATCTTTTGTAAGCACTGTATAATGGTGAATATTTTTTCTAAACTGTCTGTATGGATTATCTCTTGTAACAGGGTAGAGTGGTGCACCGCCGCCAGCTGTTACAATATAGTTAGTGCCTTTATACAGTGAGCGTTCATAGGAATGAACATGTGCAGAAAATACAAACATTACATTATATTTATCAAAAAGCTCTAATAAGTCTGGTTCATTATATGGCTCATATTTACCTGATGTAAAAAGCGGCACATGCATAGCAACAGATATTGGTTTATTTTTATTTGCTTCTAAGTCTTGTTTAAGCCATTCCAGCTGATTTTTTTCAAGTGGAACATACACATTCCAGCAGTCAAGCACAATAAAGTGCATACCCATTCTATCAAATGAGTAGTATGATTTATCATTTGGCAGTTCAAAAAAAGCATCATACAGCCAATATGTTGATTCGTGGTTTCCTCTTACTGGATAGTATTCTGCATTATCCCATAGTTTTTTTTCAAATATAGTGTGCTGCAAATAATGTATATAATTTCTGCTGTTTGAAGCAATATCACCAGTAAATAATACCATATCTGGTTTTTCATTAAAAATCATATCTGCAATTTTTATATGTGTTAAATATCCGGAACGAACATCTCCATATATTACTATTTTATCTATGTCTTTATTTTCAGGCTGGAAATCTAAATGATGACGGGTAAAAAAATATAAAAATAAAGATAATATAATAAATATTATTAAAAGTATTACAATGATAAACACTGCTTTTTTGAGAATATTTTTCATTATTCACCTTAATATAAATTATTTAACATTTTACTATGATATTATAACAAATGCAAGGATATTAATTTTAAATCATCATTATTTGCACATTATAGCAGCGATTGTTTTATTTTCTTATATCTTAAAATATTTTTATTATGAATATATTAATTAATTATTTACAAATAATGATTATTAGTTTAATATTTCAAGGTATAACTATATGCAAATAAATTATTAATAGGAAATATTATGAGTGTAGAAAGCCTATCTTTAAAAAAACCAGCTAAATTTCAAGCGGAACTGCTTATTAAAATAAT
>CAMEZN010000302.1 GCA_945947845.1 uncultured Mucispirillum sp.
CATCTTCTTTTTCTATGGCATATACTAAACCGTCTTTTGCTTGTCCTGCAAACTCTATTGCACAGCTTCCAGTGCCTGCTCCAATATCATAAACTATATCTGAATCTTCTATACCTAAATAACAGGCAGAAAGCCACCTAATATCTTCTTTTGTCATTGGGGCTTTACCGCGGATAAAATCGCTGTCTTTTAAGTGAGTTTTTGGGTTTGTATATTCTTTATTATGAATAAGTAAAACAGTAAGGCTGCTGAACTTATATTCAAGCATTTCTTTTATACTGCCAGAGATTATTCTTTCTTCACTGCTGTGCAGGTTTTCACCAGCATAAACATCTACATAATCAAGACCAGCATTATATATTTCATTAATAATATTTTCGCCCCTTTTATCCCCGCCTGTAAGAATAAATGTATATTCGTTGTAGCTTACAGCACCAAGACATGAATTATCTCTGCCGTGCATTGATAATGATTTTATATTGTAATTGATTATATTTAATTTTGATAGAAAATACTGCATAGAGCTTATACCGGGCACAAGCTCTATATTATATTGACTATTAAATCTTTCCTGTAATTTTTTTGCAATGCTGTAAAAAAGCACATCGCCTGAAACTAAAATAACTGTTTCTTTTGCAGTTTCTTTTTCTAGACAGTCTTCTATTTCAGAATATTTTGGTGCTGATATATTTTTATTTAGTATTTTATACTGTTCATAAAGCCTTGCACTGCCATAAACTGTATCTGCATTTTTAATAAGGTTTGAAGCATATTCTGTTAAGTCTGAAATATGCCCCATGCCTGCACCTATTATATATAAGTTCTGCATTTTATTATAACACTTCCTTTATTCTATCACAGAGCACATCTGCAATCCTTTTATCTGCTCCAAGAGTTTTGCCCATAGTTATTTTCATTTCCTTATGGTTTTCCAGCTATGCTTCTATTTCTTCTGGAATATCTTTTATAATGTGCATACCATCAAAAAGAAAATACGGCACAACTACTATTTCTGTTACCCCTTTTTCTCGCAGTAAATCAAGCCCTTTTTCTAAATTTACATCGCAGAATTCCATATAAGCATGTTCCACTATTATATCAGGCATATTATCCTGCACCATTTTAAATACCTGCTCCATTGTATCAAGAGTTTCTTTTCTTCTGCTGCCGTGAGCTATTATTAATATTCCTTTCATACTATTATCACTCCATTTCTTTTAGTTTTTCAATAAGGCTTGTAATTGTTGGCTTTTCTGCCATATAAGCCTGCATTTTATAATTTAGAGCTGTTTCATAAGTAAGCTTTCCAATACATACTGCTTTGACTTTACTTAAATTCTCTATTTTATTACCCTGCACAAATCCGTGGACTGCGGCACTGCTTGTAAATGCTGCTAATACTCCATTATCTATATATTCCTGTATTGGCTTTATATATTCAAATGGCAGATATTCTATACTGTAAGCATTAAATGATGTAACATTAAAACCATTATTTTTTAATTCATCAGATAATCTTTTATCCTGCACAGCTTCAAGCACTGCTGTATTGCCTTTAATATCTGCCTTTTTAAGAGATAATGCAAAAGCATTAAATGTATACTCATCAGGCATAATGTCTGCATATATTCCATATTTTTTTAGTTCATCATAAGTTGATTTTCCTAATGCACCTATTAACAAATGGCTTAATGCTCTGCTGTCTTTATTATGATTTATAAGTGTTTTAAAAAAATATGCTGCACTGTTTTTGCTTGCAAATACAAGTATCCTGTATTTATCAAGGTTTTCTATAAGGTTTAATAAATCCCCATTATTTTCAGTTTCATTAATTTTAATACATGGGTAATCTATTACTTCTGCACCCAAATTTTTTAACCTGTCTGAAAGTATATTATTTGATACAACTGGTCTTGTAATAATTATTTTTTTTGCAAATACCTTTGATTTTGTATACCATGCAAACTTTTCCCCAAGCGAACACACTTTGCCAACAGCAATAACAGCAGGGCTTCTAAGCTGAAATTTTTCTGCATCTGATACCATATTTTCAATATTAGAAATAAGAGTCCGCATATTATATCGTGTTCCGTTTTCCACTGCTGCACAAGGTGTATTTTTATCTATACCTGCTTCAATAAGCCCGTTAATAAGCTGGTTTAAAGTAGATACTCCCATGTAAAAAAGAATAGTGCCTTTTGATGCAACTAATGCTTTAAAATCAATATTTTCTACAAGCCCGTCTTTTGCATGGCCTGTTACAAAATGAATAGATGAAGCAAAATCTCTATGAGTTACAGGTATACCTGCATAAGCAAGAGCAGATACTGCTGATGTAATACCCGGCACAATTTCAAAATCAATATTATGCTCCACTAAAAGTTCAAGTTCTTCGCCCCCTCTGCCAAATACAAAAGGGTCGCCGCCTTTTAAACGGACAATATTTTTACCCTCTAATGCCTTATCTAAAAGTATTTTATTTATTTCAGGCTGTGGGATATTATGGTGGTTCATTACTTTGCCCACATTAATAAATTCTGCATTTTCAGGGCTTAATGACAGCACATCTTTTGATACAAGCCTGTCATAAACTACCACATCTGCCTGTTTTAAATATTCAAGCCCTTTAACTGTAATAAGCCCCTTATCACCCGGACCTGCTCCAATTAATATTACTCTGCCTTTTTTCTCACTCATAAAATATCCCTTAACTTATCTGCATAATATTTAGCTGCCTTATGATTTAAGCCATTTTTTGATATTAAT
>CAMEZN010000303.1 GCA_945947845.1 uncultured Mucispirillum sp.
ATTCTTCTAACATATTAAGCCCTGCAATAATAGGAAAATCTGGGTGTCCTAATACTTGTATATTTAAGTTACTATATACTGCAAAATCATATATAAATTTACTTAATCCAGCATAATTTTTAGCTATAATATGTAGAAATGTTTTCTGCTGCACTTTATCTGCATTGCAGCATTCAACTTGATATATTTCTTTTAATTTTTTTGTATCATATGTTTTTGTTGCAATTTTTTTAGCTTCTATAATACCATTATTTGCGGAATATATTTTTTTATTATCTACCGATAATATTTCCCTTAATATTGCTGTATTGTTGTATTGCAGTTCATATTTATATAATATATTTTTTATATACATTTCTAAAATAAAAGTAGTTGTATCATATTTATGATTTAATTTATTTGGAGTATATAAGTTTTCTATTCCGTTATAAATAATTGTCTTTAATGTATATAATGCATAAATAATATTAGATTTTCCTGCTGCATTTGCTCCATATAAAGCCATACAAGGAACAAGCCTGATAGGTTTCTTTTTATTTTTTACTATTTCTAAAAATGGCAAAGTTTCCATTTCTTCATATCCATTAGGGGCTTTGCCTTCAGAATATGAAAAATCAAGAGTTAAATCTAATATTGACTTAAAATTTTGAACAGTAAATGATTTTATCATATTTATCCCTGCTTATATTAAAATAATATCCATTATTTTTCCTATTTATTCTTATTTTATATTATATCGGCAGAAATAAGTCAATATAAACATTTTTTTTGTTTATCTTTACTTTTTTATTTTTCTTATTTGATATTATGTATATATTTCCTAAAATAATACTATAAAAAATAATGGGGAGCATCTGCTCCCCCATTATATTATATCAATTTACCTTTCTTTATTTATCCTTATTCAGCAGGCGGTTTATGTCTTTATTTCTGCCAAAGTTTTTGAAACTCAGCTTATTTTTAAGTCTTGTAAAAAAGCCCTGTTTTTCTGTATTCTGCATATCAGTATTTTCTTCATCTTTTAAGCCGCCCCCAGTAAATGAATAAAGCACTGGCACTACTATAAGTGTAAGCATTGTAGAAAATCCAAGACCAAATATTACAGCATTTGCCATAGGGCTCCACCACTGGCTCATCTCTGCACCTGTTACAAATGTCATATTCTTAAAATCTATGCCAAGCCCTGTTGCCATTGGTACCATACCTAAAACTGTTGTCCATGCTGTAAGCATTACTGGCCTAAACCGCACTGCTCCCGCTCTTATAATCGCTTCCCGCATTTTCATGCCTTCCCGGCGAAGCTGGTTAGTGTAATCTATAAGCACTATTCCATTATTAATAACTATACCCGCTAATGATATAGCACCGATACCTGTCATTATTATACCAAAATTTGTGCCTGTAATAGTTAAGCCCCAGAAAATACCCCCTATTGATAATATAATTGTAAATAATATTATAAAAGTCTGGGAAAATGAGTTAAACTCTATTAAAAGCACCATAAGTATTAAAAATAATGCTACAAGCAGTGCCTGCCCTAAAAATGAGCTTGCTTCCTGCTGGTCTTCCGTTTCACCTGTATAGTTTATCATATAGCCGGGTGGAAGTGGAAAATCTTTTAGTTTCTCTGCAACATCTTTCATAACTTCCACACTGCTTCGCCCTTCTGCATTGGCTGTTACATTTACAACCCTTCTAAAATCTATGCGGGTAATAGTTCCAAACCCTGCACTAAGTGTTACATCTGCCACAGATGATATTGGCACATACTGACCTGTCGGTGTATTAATCATAAGATTTTTTATGTCATTAATACTTTTTCGCTGCTCATCAGGAAGCCTTACTTTTATATCATACTCATCATCGCCTTCCCTGTATTTGCCAACTTCTATACCATAAACAGAGCCGCGGACAGCACTTGCAATAGATGAAGTGTTAAGCCCTAATAATGCGGCTTTCTCTCTATCCACATCTATTCTTATTTCTGGTTTTGATTTCACATAGTCATCTTTTAAGTCTACAAGCCCCGGTATATTTTCAACTATCTTTTTGACCTTTGCCGCAAGCTCGCCCAGCACTTCTACATCTTTACCAGATATCTCTATACTAACAGCATCACCAGTAGGCGGCCCCATCTCTTCTTTTTCCCACACTACTTCTGCACCCGGAAAGAAATTCAGCCGCTCCCGTATCCTGTTTATTGTTACAGGCGACGGCTCGCTTCTATCTTCAAAATCTAAAAATTCTATTGTCAGCCTGCCCCTGTGTGTTGATGTGCCGCCAGCATCAGAATAATCAGCCGCCGCACCACCTACTTCACCAAGGGTTAGTTTTATATCTTTCTCGTTTAATGTTGCTTCTCTGAATTTATTTACAAACTCATTTGTTGTAGCAGCATTCGTTCCTTCCGGTGCATTTGCACGGATAAATACACGGCCCGGGTCGCTTTCTGGGAAAAACTCCACCCCAAGCCCCCGTGCATTAAATAGAAATACTGGCAGTATTACAAAAAACATTGTTATTATTAATGCCAAAGCCCTGTGGTTTAAGGCAAGATTTACTGTTTTCATATAAAACTGCATAAACCTGCCAAACTGTAATTCATCATCTTCACTTTTATGTTTTGCTTTTACATTCATAAATGTAGAACATATTACTGGGTTGAAAATTAATGCTACAAATAATGATGAAAGCAGTGTAATTATTAATGTTACTGGCAGAAATTTCATAAATTCGCCGATTGTGCCGGGCCAA
>CAMEZN010000304.1 GCA_945947845.1 uncultured Mucispirillum sp.
AAAGATGAGAACAACAAACCTATATATGCTAATGCAAACCCTGGTCCAAGTGTATCATGTAAAGAATGGTTTAACGGTATAAAATTCGCTTTTAAACAATATCTTACTGCTGAAAATGGTTATACAGGCGAGCATATTCCAGACTGGGATATGACAAAAGACTACTATTCAAATGACGGTGGTGTTAAATCAATGGTAGTTTATGAAAAAGATGCTGCTGGTAAGTATATCCCAGAAACAAAAGAAGATGGTAAACAATACTATAAAGTTAAAATGGGAACAGACGGAAAACCATTAGTTTCTGGTATCCGTATGATAATTAATGCTGGCGGTGGTATTATGGTTAACCAGCATATGAACTCAAACGATTTAACATCAATGTATAAAGCAATACCTGCATTAAATTCTACTGCTGGCGGTGGTTACACTAATGCAGACAGTCTTTGCCTTGTAACATTTGATTTATTCTTATCACCTACTGCAAGATATATGGACTATGTATTACCTGCTGTATCTCAGCTTGAAGCAGTTGGTATAGAAGCTTTTGGTGGTCAAAATAATAAAATGTATCGTCCACCAGTAGTTGAGCCATTAGGTGATGCTCTTGACAGCTGGGCTATGACATATAAAGCATGGCAGCAGCAGGATGCTCTTGGCGATATTTCATATAATGGCACAAAAATAACTTCTGGTATAGGTAGTGCGGCTTCTAATTATGCTGGTGGTGAATTTAAACCTATTAGAGAATACTATGATGCAGCAGTTGATGCAGCATTAAATAATCCGTCATCAAAATTCTATGGTAAAACAAAAGAATATGTTTATGCTAACCAGTTTACTCCTGCTGCTAACAATGATGAGTATATCTGCACATCATTATATGAAACAAGGGGAACAACTACAAGCTGGTTTAGTGGTGATAGTTCAACTAGTCCAGAAGAAAGAAATCAGATATCTAAGGTTGGTCAAATAAGGAAAAACCTTGATGAATATCTTCAAGGTGCAATGGATGTTCCATTTGTATTTACAACAACAAATGAAGTTCAAAATAAATTTGACGGCAAGACAAACCGTCCATATCAATTAGGGTTAGATACATCAGATGAACCACAAATGTCTGGTAAATTCCAAGTATATAACCGCAGAGTCCAGTATGATTATGAACATGCCTTTGAAAGATATCATGGCTGGCTTCCTGTTGAAAACCGCGGTCAAGAAAATAAAGATGCAGAAGGTGATTTAAAAGTTTATCCAATACCAATGTATTTTAATTTTGAAGACTGCTTTAAAGAATCATATAACGGTTTTAACAATGTGGATTCTGCAACAGGTGCAGCACAGGCTGGTAAAAATGCTGGCTGGTTTGCAACTGGTAAACCATTAACAATGAGCACAACTCATGATAGATATAGAGTTCACTCTACTCATGATGAAAACCCACTGTTAAGAGAATTAAACCACAGAACTTCTGGCGGTGGCTGGGCAAGTGGTAATGACTGGAATGAATATGCTGTATTTCCAAGTGCAGAAGTTACAGCAGGCAGCCCTATATTTACAACACAGCAAATGTTAAGTCAGGCTATACAAAACAGAAGCAAATCCACAGCTTCATGGCATGAAATATGGATAAATGCAGAAGATGCAGCAGAACGGGGTATTTCTGACGGCGATTTATGTTTAGTTGAAAACCCTATTGGTAAAGTAAGAGTAATTGCAAGAGTTACTAACCGCTGCATTAAAGGTCATTTAAACCTGCACCAAGGTGGCTGGTATGACCCTAATACTGATGGTGTAGATGACGGCGGTAATGCAAATACACTTATTGCATCTACTCCGTCAAGATATGACCATGGTAATGCACAACAGTCTGCTTATGTTAAAATATCAAAAACAGAGTATGAATTAAGGTAGGAGGAGAACTATGGCTCAATATGCATTTTATTTTGACCAATCAAGATGTATGTCATGCAATTCTTGCACCGTAGCATGTAAGGACTGGAATCAGGTAGAGCCGGGTCCTGTTGCCTGGCGTAAACAATTTACTTATGAACAAAATGGCGGTTTTTTCCCACTTTCTATGGGCTGTAACCACTGTTCAGACCCTGCTTGTGTAAAAGGGTGTGGTTTAGGAGCTGTTATTAAAGATGCTGCTACTGGTATTGTCTATGTAGATAGAGCTAAATGCGAGCAGTTAAAAGGCTGTATAAAAGCATGTCCGTTTGGCAAAACATTAATAGCAGATGATAAACAGGAAAGTGTAGACTTACAAAGTCAAAACGGCTGGGCAGTTGCTCACCCAATGCAAAAATGTGATATGTGCAGAGACCGTGTTGCAAATGGTCAAAAACCAGCATGTGTTGCTAGCTGTGTTGGCAGAGCTCTTGACTGGGGCACAGTGGAATATATTACTTCTTCTTATCCTGATGCGGTAAGAATGAATTCATCAGAATTCCCTTATGCTTATGTTAATACAACAACAGATACTCAGCCAAACTTTTTTGTTCGCAGAAAAACAAAACAGCCAATTATCTCTGATTTAGCATCAGGTTACAACGGCTAGGAAATACTGGCGATTATACAAGGTGTATTAAATGGTTAATGAAATAGAAATTACAAACATACATAATGCAAGGGGCAGGATATATGCTTTTTTAAGCAATGTATATGTAAACCAGCCTGATAAAGATTTTTATAAATTATTATCAGATATGCTGCCACAGCTTAAAGAGATTGCTTCTT
>CAMEZN010000305.1 GCA_945947845.1 uncultured Mucispirillum sp.
AACTACTCGTTTACCTTTTGGTCTTAAATCTACATATTTACTGCCTACTTTATACCCTGTTGCAAGTAATGCCTTCTTATACTCCCCCATATTACCTATTGTAGAATAAATTTGAGCAACAGTCAATGGGGTAGCAGGAAATGCACCTAATGCCATAGCATAAAAAGGCTTAATTTCTTTATTCATACCCATTGATTTGCTTAATTCACATATATAATTAAGCCCTGCTTTTTCTGCCAGTTTTACTGTTGCATTATTTAAAGAATATGTAAAAGCATAACGAACTGGAATTTTACCCATAAAATAGCCATTATAATTATTTGGCCTGTATATTACACCGCCGACTCTAAAATCATAAGGTATATCTAAAATCTGGTCTGATGGTTTTATGCCTTTTTCAAATGCTGCTAAAAATACAATCGGTTTAAATGTTGAAGCCATTTGCCTTGATGTAGTAAGTGCTCTATTAACTTTTGTATCATATTGTCGGCTGCCAATTGCTGCCATTATTTCCTGAGTATTATTATTTAAAAGAACAAATGCAGCCTGTAAATCATCATCTTTATTTTTAAAATATTCTGATAATGCTTTTCTTGCAGCTAAATTTGCTTTTTCATCATAGCCTGTATATATTTCTATATTTTTTTTACCAAGATTTTCTTTTATATCTTTAATATCTGTAATCTGCTTAAATACACCATTTAGATATGCAGGCTCTACCATTTTAATAGTTTCTGGCTCTAATTTAACAGACATTGCCATATAATATGAAAGTTCTTTATCTGATATAAATTTCTGCTGGTTTAATTTATTTAGAATATTTCGTGCTTTTCTATCTAGTGCTTGATAATCTTTGAATGGGTCATTTGGTTTATCTGAAAATGAAATCGTAGATAGTAAAAATGCAAGCTGCAATTTATTAACTTCGCTTATATCCTTATTAAAATAATATTTTGATGCAGCCGCTATGCCGTATATATTTTCAGCAAAATTAGAGCTGTCTAAAAATAGTTTTGTAAGCCCTATTCTGCTGTATTGGTGATTTAACTTATCAATTGTATACCACCTTAAAAGCTCTTTTTTAAATCCAGAAAGTCTGCTTTTTGAGATAAGCATATCGGTATAGTGAATATATGCAGCAGCTTCTAATGAAAACGGGTCTATCCCCTGATAATTTAATATTATCTTTTTCCACCTTTCTATGCCGTGCTCTTTTATAGTGCCGTATCTTTCATTTATAAGAATTTCTACCATCGGCATAATTTGAGAAATATCATAATCGCCGCGAAGTTTTTCCTGACGAACATAATATTTTTGATACATTATAAGATTATTCTTACCATAAACAGTAAATGCTATTGTATCATTATAAGATGTAATATTATCTGTTTCTGGCACATATATTTTGATGTATTCTATCTCTGAATGAATAAAAAATGCCAGACCTGCTGCAAGCTGTAATGCAAAAAGAATAATAAATATTGTGATTATTTTTTTCATACTATTTTGTCAAATAATTTTTTAACTGGTTTAATGCCTTATATCTATGGCTTATTTTATTTTTTTCATCACTTTCTATTTCAGCAGTTGTTTTACCTGATGGCAGTAAAAAAATACTATCATATCCAAAACCATTGCTTCCTTTTTCTTCAAAGGCCACTTCTCCCTCAAGCTCACCGTGGAATGTGTTTACAGTCTTACCGTTTTTAGAAAGTGCTATTGCACAAATAAACCTGCATTTCCTATTTTGTATGCCCTGCATTTCCTTTAATACTTTCATATTATTTGCTTTATCATCACCATGGATACCTGAATATCTTGCAGAATAAATACCCGGAGCCCCATTTAGTGCATCAACTGACAAACCAGAATCATCTGCAATCACATATTCATCTTTTAATTTAGAAGATAAAAAATCTGCTTTTATTTTTGCATTTTCCTCAAAAGTGTTTCCTGTTTCTTCCACATCTTCCATATCTGGAAAAGATTTGCATATAATACCTGCACTTTCCATTATTGTATTTATTTCTTTTATTTTACCTTGATTTTTCGTTGCTACATATAAAACCATACTTTACCTCATATAGTGAAAACTTTATATATATGATAAATTAAAAGCGGCACTAAAAAAAATACAGCTTTAATTGAATACTTATAAAAATTATATAAAAGTATAATTGTATATACTATTAATATTATATCATCTGCTATGGTGATATGATAATTTATTAATTCTGGCATAACTGAAAGTATCATACCTATACCATATTTTAATAATACAGGAAGCACCATAAGGATAAATAATGCTGATGAAAGGTGAGTTTTTATATCTTTTGCTTTTAATGTGTTTTCCACTATTTCAAGCCCAGTAACTGCTGATATATATACTGCAATATTAATTACAATCATTAAAAGCATACTTATATTTAAAAAAGGAGTATCACTATTTTTAAGAAAAAGTTTGATTAGTGCTGTATATGGCAAAAGCCCTAAAACAAAAGCTAAAAATACATTACTTATATAATTTACAGTTATTTTCATTCTATACCCTTTGGAGCCTGACAACACTTTCTATGTGATAGGTATCTGGATACATATCAAATAAAGTAAAATCAGTTATTTTATATTTTTCTTCAAGCCTTATGATATCTCTTGCAAGAGTAACTGGGTTGCACGAAACATATATTATTTCATAAGGGGCTAATCT
>CAMEZN010000306.1 GCA_945947845.1 uncultured Mucispirillum sp.
AGGTAAAAAAGAAAAAAAGAGTGTACCAAGGGGTATAGCTCATATTAATTCTACATTTAACAACACACATGTTGCTTTTACTGATGTAAAAGGTAATGTAGTATGCTGGGCAACTGGCGGAACAGAAAATTTTAAAAACTCAAGGAAATCCACTCCTTTTGCTGCTCAACTTGCAGCTGAAAATGCAGCTAAAAAAGCTGTTGATTTCGGTATGAGAGAAGTTGAAGTTAGTGTTAAAGGTCCGGGTTCTGGCAGAGAAAGTGCAATTAGAGCAATTCAAGCAGCTGGAATCAAGATTACTGTTATTAGAGACATTACACCCGTTCCACATAACGGATGCCGTCCTATTAAGAAAAGAAGAGTTTAGGAGAGGATACCTTGGCTAGATATACAGGTGCAAACTGCAAACTTTGCAGACGCGAAAATATGAAGCTTTTTCTTAAAGGCGAACGTTGTTACAAAGACAAATGTGCTTTTGAAAGAAAAGAGTACGCACCAGGTCAACATGGCAAATTGCACAAAAAATTAAGCGACTATGGTGTTCAGCTTCGTGAAAAACAAAAAGCAAAAAGAATTTATGGCGTATTAGAATCACAATTCCGTAGATATTTTGAAAAAGCGTCTTCTGTTGAAGGCATTACTGGTGAAGTGTTACTTCAATTCTTAGAACGCCGTCTTGATAATGTTGTTTACAGAGCAGGTTTTGCTTCAAGCCGTAAAGAAGCACGTCAAATGGTAAAACATGAACATTTTACTGTAAATGGCAAAAAAGTAAGTATACCATCATTCTTAGTTAAACCTGGAATGGTTGTAGAAGTAAAAGAAAAAAGCAGAAACCATGCAAGAATAATAGAATCTCTTGATACTGCTGCTGGTAGAGGAATTCCTGAATGGATAACTCTTGATAAGCAAAACTTTAAAGCAGAAATTAACCGTCTGCCAGAAAGAACTGATATTGCTTACGATATTCAGGAATCGCTCATCGTAGAGCTCTACTCTAAATAACGCTTTTAAAGCGGAGGATGCATTACCTATGATAATGATGAATTTTAGGAATTTAATAAAACCTAAAAGTATTGAACCGGTTGGTCAGGTTTCAAACACTTCTGGTAAGTTTATTATTGAACCTTATGAAAAAGGGTTTGGAACTACTATTGGTAACGCTTTAAGACGAGTTATGCTTTCTTCTATTGAAGGCACAGCGGTTGTTGGTGTGCGTATTTCCGGAGTTACAAATGAGTTTTCAACTGTTCCAGGCGTCATTGAGGATGTAGTAGAGATTCTCTTAAATATTAAAGACCTTACATTATGTTCAAGTATACCAGAACAAACTAAGGTATTTATAAAGAAAAAAGGCAAAGGTCCTGTTACAGCAGGAGATATCCAGAGTGATGGCACTGTTGAAGTGCTTGACCCAGAACAGCATATTTTAACAATAAGCGATGATAACTTAGAGTTATATATGGAACTTATTGTTGAAAGAGGTATTGGATATGTACCTAGCGGCGAATTTGAGAATAAATTCAATAATGAAATTGATATAATGCCTGTTGACGCTATATTTACTCCAATTAAAAGAGTAAATTATCATGTAGAAAATGCTCGTGTTGGGCAAAGTACTGATTATGATAAGCTGATATTAGAAATTGATACTGATGGTTCTGTTAGACCAGAAGAAGCAATGGCTTTTGCAGCAAAAATAGTTAAAGACTACATGACTCAGTTTATAAACTTTGAAGAAAAAGATGAAGAAGAGGCAGATGTTGAAGAGAACAGGGGTAACAGTCAAGTTCTTGAAATGCTTGATAACAGCATAGAAGAATTAGAACTTTCTGTTCGTGCATATAACTGTCTTAAAAATGCTAATATTAAAACTCTCCATGAGCTGTGCAGTAAAACTGACGGCGAAATGCTGAAAACTAAAAACTTTGGCAGAAAATCACTGGAAGAAATCAAAAAAGTTCTTTCTGACTTAGGTTTAAGCCTTGGTATGGATTTAGAGAGTTTAGGCTATAAGAAAAAGGATACTGAGGTTGAATAATGAGACACAATGTGGTTAATAACAAGTTTAGAATGAAGACATCTCATCGTATTGCTACTTTTCGCAATATGACAGTGTCTTTAATAGAAAATGGTAAAATAGAAACTACACTTGATAAAGCAAAAGTTTTAAGAGGTGTTGTTGAGCCATTAATCACTCTTGCTAAAAAAGGCGATGTTCCTGCAAGAAGATTAGCTCTTAAAAAACTTCCACATGCTGAAAGTGTTAGAAAACTTTTCCATGAAATCGCTCCTGTTTTTAAAGACAGAAACGGTGGCTATACAAGAGTATTAAAAACTGGCCGTCGCGCGGGCGATAATGCTGAAATGGCAATCATTGAATTTGTAGAAGAAATCAAAAAATAATTTAAGGGGCTTTTAAAAGCCCCTTTTTTTATTACTTCCTTTATAATTATTCTATTTATGTTATATTTATTTCTTATTAATCTAAATATTTAAAAACCTTTTAACTTAAATCAGAATACGACATTAAATGTCGCTTAAAATGTTTAATATATTTTTGTTAATAATCGGCTTGATATTAAGGTGTTTTAGGGTATAATAGTCTATTAAAAATTATATGGAGCTTTTATGGAAGAAAAAAAAGTGTATGTATTTGGAACAGCATGGGGATTAGGTGGTAAATCTTTATTGTCAAAATATCGT
>CAMEZN010000307.1 GCA_945947845.1 uncultured Mucispirillum sp.
AATGTGTAAAAATATGCACAATATTTGATAAACCTGATAGACGGAAAATACAAGTAGATGTAGACTATTGTGGTTTTGTTATTCCTAATGAGTTTGTTGTTGGTTATGGGCTTGATTATAATAACAAATATAGAAATTTAAAAAATCTTTGTAAAATTACCATATAATATTTGGAGGATAAATGAATAGTGGTATTTATAAAAATCTTGCACTTTGGCTTGTAATTGCCTTAATGATGGTGCTTGTATTTAATCTTTTTAATACTAATACTCAGACAAATCAAAAAGTTACTTATACTGAGTTTTTAGATAGTGTTGCAAAAGAGCAGGTTAAGAAAGTAACTATAAAAGAAAATAAAATAACTGGTGAGTATAAAGATAATAATACTCGTTTTGAAACATATGCACCAAGTGATAATAATTTAATTGCAGAACTTCGTGATTATGATGTAGGTATAGAAGCTACACCGCCAGATACTACTCCTTGGTATATGCAGCTGCTTATTTCTTGGCTTCCAATTATTCTGCTTATAGCTATATGGATATTTTTTATGAGGCAGATGCAGGGTGGCAGTGGTTCAAAGGCATTTTCTTTTGGTAAAAGCAGAGCAAAACTTTTAAATCAAGAAAATTTAAAAGTTACATTTAAAGATGTTGCAGGTATTGAAGAAGCAAAAGAAGAATTAACTGAAATTGTTGAATTTTTAAAAGACCCTGCTAAATTCCAAAAATTAGGCGGCAGAATACCAAAAGGTGTTCTTTTAGTAGGCCCTCCGGGAACTGGTAAAACACTGCTTGCAAAAGCAGTAGCAGGTGAAGCTGGGGTGCCATTTTATTCAATAAGTGGTTCAGATTTTGTTGAAATGTTTGTAGGTGTTGGTGCTGCCCGTATTAGAGATTTATTTGAGCAGGGAAAAAAGAATGCTCCATGTATTATTTTTATGGACGAAATAGATGCCGTCGGTCGTCATAGAGGTGCAGGTCTTGGTGGCGGCCATGATGAAAGAGAGCAGACATTAAATGCACTTCTTGTAGAAATGGACGGTTTTGATTCAAATGAAGGAGTTATATTAATAGCCGCTACAAACAGACCAGATGTATTAGACCCAGCCTTACTTCGTCCGGGCCGTTTTGACAGGCAGGTTGTTGTTCCTCGTCCAGACTTAAAGGGAAGGCTGCAAATATTAAAAGTCCATGCAGCTAAAATTAAAATGGCATCATCTGTTGATTTAGAAATTATTGCAAAAGGAACACCGGGTTTTTCTGGTGCAGATTTAGCAAACCTTATGAATGAATCAGCACTTCTTGCTGCAAGAGCAAATAAAAATGAAGTTGATACTTCTGATATTGAATCAGCAAAAGATAGAGTTATTATGGGTGCTGAAAGACGGAGTATGGTAATACCTGAAAAAGATAAAAAGGTAACAGCATTCCATGAAGCAGGCCATACTATTGTTGCAATTATGACAAAAGGAGCAGACCCAGTTCATAAAGTATCAATTATTCCAAGGGGTATGGCATTAGGTGTTACTATGCAGCTTCCTTGTGATGATAGATATAATGAAACAAAAGACCATCTTTTAGGAATGATTAGAGTAATGCTTGGCGGCAGAATTGCAGAAGAAGTTGTTTTTAATTCTATGTCAACAGGTGCAAGTAATGATATAGAAAGGCTTACATCAATTGCTAGAAAAATGGTTATGAGCTGGGGTATGAGTGATAAATTAGGCACTATATCTTTTGGTAAAAGAGATGAAGCTATCTTTTTAGGTAAAGAGATTTCAAGCCAGAAAGATTACAGTGAAAAAACAGCTGAATTAATAGATGATGAAGTTGAACGAATTATCACTACATGTTATAATGAAGCAAGAAAAATCATAGAAGATAATAGACTTCTCTTAGATAAAACTGCTGAAGCATTACTTGAAAAAGAAACTATTGAAACTCCAGAATTAAAAGAGCTTGTAAAAGAATATGCAGCAGAAGGCTATACAGATAACATGTTCTCTGAACAGGAAAAAGAAGAAACTAAAAACGAAGATAAATAGTTTGGAAGAATTTATATGAAGTTTTATAAACTGACACCTGAATATGATAGGATTAAGCAGGAATTAGCACGAATTGGGGTTGATTCTTATGCTTTAAAAATGACAAAAAAAGGTGTCAGTTTAAATATTTTAGTGCGGGATATAAAAGCTCCTGCTGCAAATATTTTAAAACAGGAATCTATTGCATCAGGAATGGACGCAGCAGTAAAAAGGGGAGCTGTATCCTGCTCAATAGATAAAACTGATGTTCTTTTAATGGGCAATCCTGCTACATTTGAAAGGCTTATCAAAAGACTTTCTATGCAGGTTTTTGGTTTAAAGGAACTGGGAAAGGAGTTAAACCTTTTTTTAAAAAGTAAAGAAATTAAAAATATTACATATAGTAATGGAATTATAGATATTTCTAAACCATTATGTATGGGTATTTTAAATACTACTCCTGATTCATTTAGTGATGGCAGTTTATATGTAACGGAAGAAGCTGTTGCTGCAAGAATTGATGAGATGGCAGAATATGGAGTAGATATTATAGATATTGGTGGTATGTCAGCAAGGCCTTTTTCTGAAAGTATAACCAGTGATGAAGAGATAAAAAGGATAAAATTTGCTCTTGATTACATTAAACAATATGATATGATAGTATCAGTAGATACTAATA
>CAMEZN010000308.1 GCA_945947845.1 uncultured Mucispirillum sp.
ATATATTGTTACAGAAGGTTTGAATGTAGAATCAGATAAACCATTAATTATTGTAAAAGATGCAAGACCAGCTCTTGTGAAAATATTATCTTATATATATCCTGCTGAACCTGTTAACCAGTATATTTCAAAATTTGCGGCAATAGATGATAGTGCAGTGATTGAAAGCCCATGCCACATAGATAATTTTGTATCAGTTGGAAAAAATGTTCACATTGGTAAAAATACTAAAATTTATCCAAATGCAGTGATTGGTGATAATGTTACAATAGGTGAAAATTGTATTATATATGGCAATGTAACATTATACGAAAATATAACAGTAGGAAATAATGTTATTATTCATGCAGGGGCTGTTATTGGTGCAGATGGTTTTGGATTTATACCGGGTGAAAATCCAACCAAAATACCACAAAAAGGCACAGTTATTCTTCATGATTTTGTTGAGATTGGTGCAAATGCCTGTATAGATAGGGCAACAATAGGTTCTACTGAAATAGGCTTTGGCACAAAATTAGATGATTTAGTTATGGTTGGTCATAATACACATCTTGGCAAAGCATGTTTAATAGCAAGTCAGGTAGGTTTTAGCGGCAGTATAAAAGCAGGTGATTTTATTGTTGCTGGTGGTCAGGTTGGTTTTGCTGACCATATTACTATTGCATCAGGCTCTATGTTTGGAGGACAAAGTGGAGTTCCAAGCAGTATTGATAAGAAAGGTATGTATCTTGGCTCGCCATGTATGGAGTTTGGCAGGTTTGCTAAATCACATGCAGTATTTCAAGAACTGCCAGAATTAAAACGGAGGGTTAAAGACCTTGGAAAATAGAGTAATAGAAATAGATGAAATTAAACAAATACTTCCACATAGATATCCATTTTTACTTGTGGATAGAGTTACAGAAATAACTAGTGATAAAATTACTGGTTATAAAAATGTAACAGTAAATGAAGAATTTTTTAACGGCCATTTTCCAGATTTTCCTGTTATGCCGGGGGTATTAATTGTTGAAGCTCTTGCACAGATTTCAGGAATTTTTGGAATATTAAAAATGAAAGATGATGGCACATATAAAGAAGGTCTTAAAACATTATTTACAGGTATCAATGAAGTAAAATTTGCACACCCTGTAAGACCGGGGGACAGGCTTACATTAGAATCAGAATTCATTAAGAAGAAAATGGGTATCTGGTGGTTTAAAGTTTGTGCAAAAGTTGATGATAAAATAGCAGTAACAGCAGAATTATCTGCTGCATTAAAGTAGTATAACAGGAGGATAAATCTATGGCAATACACCCAAGTGCAGAGGTGCATAAAAGTGCAATTGTAGCAGAAAGTGCAGAAATAGGCAGAAATGCTTATGTAGGACCACATTGTGTAATAGGTGAGAATGTAAAAATAGGCATGAATGCTATTGTAGAGTGTCATACAGAGATAGGCGATAGAACTATTTTAGCTCCAAATGCACATGTGGGTGGTGCTCCACAGGATTATTCTTTTAAAAATGAAGATACAAAGCTTATTATTGGCACAGACTGTGTCATACGAGAGTTTGCACCAATTCATAGAGCAACAACAAAAGAAGACTGGAAAACAGAAATCGGAAATGGCTGTTTAATTATGGCATTATCCCATATTGGTCATGACTGTAAATTTGGAAATAATGTAACTCTTGTTGCTTCAATGATACCGGGGCATGTTCATGTTGATGACTATGCCTTAATTTCTGGATATGCTGCTGTTCATCAGGGGGTTCATATTGGCACAATGGCAATGGTTGCAGGTATGAGCCATATTTCGTTAGATGTTCCACCTTACTGTATTGCTGCAAATGCTGTGAAAGGCAGAATAGCTGGTCTTAATGTTGTAGGTTTGAAAAGACGGGGAGTAACTAGTGAAGCTAGAAGGGAGCTTGCTCGTGCTTTAAAAATATTTCTTGATAGGTCAAACAGTTTAGATGTGGCAAAAGAGAAATTAAAAGAGTTAGAACAGTTTGACGAGATTGTTACTTTTAGAAATTTTATAGAAGAATCTTCTCGCAGAGGTATAACAAGGGTATAGCTTTATAATCATTAAAGCACTGTAAAATATTATTTTATATAATTATTACATTAGACTGCTGATATAATGTTATAGTATTTTTTGGCTTATTGTCTATTTTTATAGAGATATTAACAGCCGGAGAATGTTTTGTTATGCAGTATGAGAGCAAGATGGATTTATTTTGCCAGCATGTAAATTATAAAAAAACAGGACGTTTTTTTATATAGAGAGGTTAATATGTTGAATGTAGGTTTAATTGGATTAGGTAAAATGGGAAAATATCACTTAAATTTATATGGTGATATAAGAGATGTAAAGTTAATGGGTATATGTGATGCTAACCCTGATGTAGTAAATGAATTATCAGAAAAAACAGGTGTGCAGGGCTATACAAATTATAAAGAGATGTTTCCTTATGTTGATGCAATAACAATTGCAGCACCTACAAGATTTCATTATGAGATAGCACGAGAATGTCTGTTGGCTGGTAAACATTTACTTGTTGAAAAACCTATAACTACAAATTATGACCAAGCTCGTGAGCTTTTTGATATTGCAATATCAAAAAACCTTGTTTTACATATTGGCCATGTGGAAAGATTTAATGGAGCAGTCCAAGAAATTAGAAAAATTACAGAAAACCCTAGGTTT
>CAMEZN010000309.1 GCA_945947845.1 uncultured Mucispirillum sp.
AAATTCATTAAATTTTTCTCTTTGTTCTTTTGTCATTTTTTCAAGAACAGAATATAACTGCATATATAATGTATCAAGAGGAGCTTTCACTGCATCAAACTGAGCTCTTATTTCATCATACATAAAGCCATAATCCATTCCTTCACTATGGCATGTTGGCCCGCATGTTGCAGCAGTTGGTTTGTCAAAAGCACCTTCCTGATGGCATGATAAACAGTTTTCTGCACCATAAACACCTTGACCTGCCATCATTGATGGTGGAGTTGGTTCTTCACCTTCTTCTAATAATAATGTGCCTTCATGTAATGCAACAACAGTTTTATGGCATGCAGCACAATCATCATTTGCAGGAGCTATCATTTCAGGATTTTTTTCTCTTTCAGCATCATGGCAAGCAAAGCAGTCTTCCATTTTTGTTTTATTTCTAAATTCACCACCGTGAGCAACACCCATATGACATTCTATACAGCTTAAACCTAAATTATTCACATGGTTATCATGGCTGAAAGAAATGTTTGGCATTTCATCATTATAAATATCTCTTAAACCGTTAAGCTCTCTAAATTCTGGGTTTTTAACACCATCTACTTTACGCATTTTAACTCCCATAAATGACATAAAAGTATTTTCTCTAATACGTTTATTATCTGCATCAGAGTGGCATATTAAGCACCAGTCATTTGGCACAAGATTAGCTGCATATTCTTTATTTGTAGCACCTTCTGTTAATATGGCCATTTTATTTTCTTTAGAATGAACTATTTCACTGTATAAGTCATACATACCGCCCATTTTTGCTCTCATATATCCAAAAAATCCCGGTTTACCGTGGCAGTCTATACAGCCAACATTTGCAGCTGCATGTATATTTTTCTTCCATGTATGGTATTCTGCACCAGCACCAGTTTCTGTTTCCACATGGCACATACCACAGAATTCTGGTGTGCTTGTTAAGTGAAGTGCTTCATAAGTAACAAGAAGCAGAACAAAAATAATACCTACAATTATAGCAATAAATGTAGATGGTTTTCTTTTTGCATAAGCTTTAATATTTGAACATAACCTTTTAAATCTGCCCGGTTTTTTTTCACCTGCATTATTTTCTGATGAGTTATTTTCAGATGAACTGTTTTCAGCTGCACCGCTGCCAGACTGACCATTTTCAGCTTCCATTCTTCCACTGAAAAGAGTCTCTAATTTTTCCAGTAAATTTTTCATATTTACTCCTTTCCCATATAAATATTTATATTATCTAATATTGAAAACTTATGTAAAATTTATTCATATATTTTCTATATAAAATATATAATAAAATCAAGTAGTTTTTTATGATTTATAAAAAAAAGTGTAAAAATTATGTAGACAAAAATTATCTTAAAATGCGGAGAAAAACTATCTCCGCACTAAATATTTTAAATCATCTAAGTGTTTTATTATCTTGAACAGCTGGGGTATTTAAACTATTATTTGCAGGAATTGCAGTGCCATTATCCTGCTGCACTATATGAACTGGCAGTTTTTCCTGTATTACCCACTCTAAGTTATATACAGAAGAAAGCACACTATATCTTGCATTTGATTCTGCAACTTTTGCTTCATTTAATAAAGATGAAGCATCTAAAAGCTGAGTCATTGTAGCAGCACTTTGGTCATAAAGGTTTTTAGTAACACGGTAATTTTCTTCTGCATGCTGCACACCTATGATTGATTGTGCAAGCTGAGCTTTTGATGTGTAATATCCTTCTATTTTTGTTTGTAAATCAAGCACCATATTTTGTTTTGTATCTGCAATAGAATATGCAAGAGCATGCCTTGTTCTTTTATCAGAAATAGATTGCAGTGATGATGAAGCAACTGATAAAATATTCCATGATGCTGTAACACCAACTGTCATATTAGTATCTGTTCCGTTATAGTTTGGGTTACCAACAAATGGGTCAACAGAGTTACCATAAGTAGCATAATTAAATGAAGCATCAATAGTAGGATATACACCACTTAAAGAACGCATTTCAGTCTTTTTAGCTGCCTGATAAGACTGCTCTAATTTTTTTAAATCACTTCTATTAGCAAACATTTTATCTTTTAAAACTTCTTCACTTTCCAGAGTAATATCCATTAATTCCGGTTCAATAAGTTCTTCATTTGGAGCAAGTTTTCTATTAATTACTTTTTCAAGGTTTTGTATAGCTGTTGTAACAGTGCTTTGTGCAGTAATTTTTTGCAGCTGTGCAGAAGCTAAATATGTTTCTGTCTGTAATAAATCATTTTTAGCAATTAAACCATTATCAGCAGAGATTTGAGCATCTCTTTTCTGCATTTCAAGAAGTTTTAAGTTGCTTTCTGCTACTTCTAAATCACTTTTTGCCTTTAATACATTAATAAATGCTGTTTGAGCATCTAAAATTGTCTGGTAAGATGCAGCATCTAAATCAGAAACTGCCATATCTCTATCAAGCTTTGCAAGCTGATAACCAAATAAATCAGAAAGACCATTAAATATATTAAGATTTGCATAGGCACTTAAAGTAGATAAATCTGTATCTACTTTCATATTGGCTGATTTTATTCTTTCAATCCAAGAGTGAGAATAATCATAACTTACACCAACAGACGGCATGAAAATAAGTATTGCATTATCAGCTGCCAAGTCCTTAGCCTTAACTGTATACTCCTTACTTTTAATATTGTT
>CAMEZN010000310.1 GCA_945947845.1 uncultured Mucispirillum sp.
TAAATTCACCTATTCCATATACTAAAACATTTTTAATCAATCAGTATGATGTAGATATCAATAAAATAATGATATTTGAAGTGATACCTATAATAAAAGAAGAAGTAAATGATAATAAAAAAGATTATAAAGTTATCTTTATGATGAGAGATATTTTTGGAGAAATTGAAACACAAAGAGACCAAATAAGTGAAGATTTTCTCCGTTATCAGTTTTTAACACGCTCTATTTCTGACGGTATGCTTATTGTAAATAATGGGATTATAATAGATGCCAACAATGCTGCATGCACTTTATGGCGGTATGAAAAAGATGAATTAATAAATAAACCACTTTCTATGATTATTCCAGATGCTTCTCAATATATTGATAATGCTTCTACTGTAAAAGGAAGTTCCATTAGATTTGTTGGTATTAGAAAAGATAAGACACAGTTTAATGGTGCTTTAAAAGTGCAGGCATTTGATAACTTAAATAAACGTTCAATGGTATATATAGTTAGAGACTTAACTGACCATATTGCTGTTGAAAGGCTTATGGAAACACAAACAGACTTTACATCAGAAATCTTTGATACACAGCCAAATATGATTGCAGTATTTAATGAAAATCATATGCTTACAAGGTGCAATAAACTATTTTTAGATTTCTTTGGTTATTCTTCCATAGAAGAAGCAATACATAATATTGGTGAAATTTCATCTAGATTTTTAGATGCTGATGATATTACTAGTGCAAATAAAGATAACTGGTTTATACTTCCTATTGAACACCAAAATATTGAATATATGGTTGGTATGAATGATAAAACAGGTAACTATAATATATTTAACTTAAAATCCACTTTAATGGAAAATGAAACCAATACTTTTTATGTTGTATCTTTTACAAATATTACAGAAACAATTGAAAGACAGAGATGTCTTAAAGAAGCAAATAATTTAATTCAATCATACAGTGATGATTTAAAAAGCACAATAGAATCTAATATGATTACTCTTGCACAGTATCAAAAACTTGCAACTATTGGCACAATGATAGGATTTATTACTCATCAGTGGAAACAGCCTCTTAATGCTATCGGACTGATTGCTCAAAATACAGAAGATATTTTAGAAGAAGATGAAGAGTTTGATAAAGAAGAATTAATAGATATGATGCAGTCTATTATGAACCATGTAATGTTTATGTCTGAAACTATGGAAAATTTTAAAAACTTCTTTAAACCAGAAGATGTAAGTGTTCCTTTTAAAGTTATTCAGGCTATTAAATCTATTATGGTTCTTTTAACTCCTGTTTTAAAGAAAAGTAATATTGAAGTTATTTATGATATGCCTGCTCAGTTTGAAAATTTAAAAGTGTTTGGTTTTACTAATGACTTAAAACAGGTTATTATGAATATTGTTGTTAATGGCAAAGATTCTATTATATTAAGAAAAGAAGATGAACCAGATATCAAAGGGCAAATAAATATTAAAATAGACAGCCATAATAATGAAAGAATAATTATAAGCATTACAGATAATGGAACAGGTTTAAGTGAAGAAACTTTACGGAAAATATTTGAAATGCACTATACAACAAAAGGTTCACAAGGCACTGGTATTGGTATGTATATGGCACAAATGATTATAGAAAAAATGAATGGTATACTGCATGTTAGAAATAGAGATGATGGTGAAAAAGGTGCACAAATTATATTAAATCTTCCTATCCATAATGGATAATATCATTAATATTATGAATTAAATATTACATTTACAGGCTGATATATGAAAATTTATCAGCCTTTTTTTCTACCAGCCGTATTTAAATAAGATATACGAAGCTAATAAAAACATTGTCAATACAGTAAAGACTATAATTTAGAATAATCGCAGTATAATGTATAAAATAAAAATATCTAATACTTTTGTATGCCAGTGATTTTCAGATTTATCCCCAGCTATATCAAACTGATGATTTTTCAAATAAATGGAATAAAGATACACACAACTGGTATTTAAAGTAATAAAAAATAAAATAAAACTAATAAACTGCATATATTCAAACAGTATCTTTTCTATGCTTATGTATTCATTACTTTTTTCAACTGTTTTTGTTGTTTTATACATACAGTATAACATATAAGTATATACAGGTAATATAGAAACCAAGAATAATAATGAATGTAAAGATGATGATATAATATAATAATATATAAAAAATACAGAAGTTAATAATATATATATAAGAATTGTTTTTTATAGTAAAATATACTAAACTTTCTATTAGCAAAAATAAAATCAAGATTATTCATAAAGTAAAAATTAGCAACTGCTATACATACCATAAATAAAAGATAAGTATTTATATCTTGGTCTGGTAAAATAAAAAACAACCCCAAATCCACTGCAAAATAAAAAGATAAAATAAGTAATTTAATATATATATTTTTTTATATATTTAAAAAACTATTACTGTTCAGGCATAAGGCTTTTAAAAATATCTGCTGCCTCATCTATTTTTTCAAGAAATTTTTCTACAATTAATGGGTCAAAATGGATACCGGACTGGCTTTTTAAATATTCTACTGTTTGCTCTAATGTCCATGAATTTTTATAGACTCTTTCAGAAATTAAGGCATCAAAAACATCTGCAACTACAACAATTCTACCATATAGCGGAATATTATCGCCTTTTAATCCG
>CAMEZN010000311.1 GCA_945947845.1 uncultured Mucispirillum sp.
AAAGTAACACCACTGAATAATCCGCAGTTTAATGGAGCATTAGGTTGTCTGCCTTTATAAAATATTAGGTATAATAAGGGTATTTATATGGATATTATTTTAAGAGATATTACAATTATTTTTGCAGTATCAACAATAGTTTTATTAGTATGTGCAAAAATAAAAGTTCCGGGTATTTTAGGATATTTAATCACTGGTCTTTTAATTGGTCCTAACGGTCTTGGTTTTATATCTAATACAGAAAATGTTTCTCACATGGCAGAAATCGGTGTTATTCTGTTACTTTTTACTATTGGGTTAGAATTTTCTTTACAACAGCTTCTTGCTTTAAAACGTTCTGCTCTTGGCGGTGGAATGCTGCAAGTATTTTTAACATCAATTTTTATTACAATCCTTTGTATGATTATGGGTATTAATACAGAATTATCAATATTTATTGGTATGATAATAGCTCCATCATCAACAGCAATTGTTTTAAAACTTTTAATGGAAAGAGGCGAAGTAGAATCACCTTATGGCAGAATAACAACAAGTGTGCTTATTTTTCAGGATATAGCAGTTATACCAATGATGTTAATAGCTAGAATGCTTGCTCCGGGCAATGAATCATCTATTAAAGATATTGTAATTACATTAGGTTATGCAATAATTGTTGTAGTCCTTTTATTTGCAGCTGCAAGGTTTATTGTTCCAAAACTTTTAGCAAAAGTTACAAAAACAAGAAGCAGAGAAGTATTTTTATTTTCTATTATATTAATATGTATGATTGTTGCTATCATTACTAATAAAGCAGGCTTATCATTAGCTCTTGGTGCATTTTTAGCAGGTATGATAGTTAGTGAAACAGGTTATGGTTACCAAGCTCTTGGTAATGTGGTGCCATTTAAAGATGTATTTACAGGGTTCTTTTTTATCTCTATTGGTATGATGATTAATGTTAATACATTTTTAGCTCACCCTGCCCTTATCTTATTCTTAGCTTTTCTTGTAATTATTATAAAAGCATTAGTTACAACTATGTCTATAAGTATTTTAGGTTATTCTCTTGAAACATCTCTAAAAACTGGTTTTGCTCTTGCACAAGTTGGAGAATTTTCATTTATTCTTGCAACAACAGGCTTACAAGATGGTATTTTTAATGAATTTCAGAATTCATTATTTATTACAATTGCAGTTATTTCAATGATTGCAACCCCTTTTATGATGATTTATTCAACTCACATTGCAAAACTGCTTGCAAAACTGCCGCTTCCTGCAAACATTATAAAAGGCTATTTTCATGAAAAAAAATCAGATAAAAAAATATTTAATGACCATATTGTAATAGTAGGTTTTGGTCTTTCAGGAAGAATGATTGCAAAAGCAGCAATTCAATCAGGTATTGATTATATAGTTATAGAAATGAACCCAAATACTGTGCAGACTGAGAAACAAAAAGGAACTCCTATTTTTTATGGAGATGCTTCTCAGGAAGAAATACTAGACCATGCGTCTATATCAAAAGCCCGCTCTATTGTTATTTCTGGAGCAGACTTTCACACAACAAAAAATATAGTTGAAACTGCAAGAAGACTAAACCCTACTTTAATTATTATAGCAAGAACAAGGTTTAAAGCATATAATGCCGCATTAAAAGAATTAGGTGCATCAGAAGTAATATCTGAAGAAGTAGAATCTGCTGTATCTTTACTTTCAATTGTATTTAAACACTACTATATACCAGAAGAAAATATTGCTGCAATTGAAGCAGAACTCCGTCAGGAAGATATTGCTGCTATTTCAAAAAAACATCAGGACAAAAAAATCTCAACTCTTGGTGTCAAAGGGCTGACAGTAGAAACAATTACTGTGCCAGTAGGTTCAAAATATTCTGGCTGTTCACTTAGATATCTTGATGCAAGGTTTAAATATAATATTAATATTATTGCTGTCAAATCAGGAGTGCAGATTAAAGTATCTCCGGGTTCTGATGATAAAATAAATGATAGAGATGAATTAATAGTAACAGGAAAAAATAGTGATATTGCAGTATTTGCATCTATTTTAAATGAAAAAATAGAACCAGCAACTTAATTTTAGACAAAAATTTTATATCCTGTTGCAGCATATAAAAATTTCAAAATTGCTTTTTTATAAAATAATAGTATCAAATATAATTTCCTAATTTTTACAATAAAAAAATGGAACAGGTAAAAACCTGTTCCACTTTCTACAAAAAGGAGGGAGTTTATTTAAATGCATTACTATGCAAAAAAATACTAAAAATACTAAGTTATAAATGTTTTCCTACTTACTATATAGGAAATATACATTACAAATGTAAAAATAAAAAGTTTTTTTATTTTTTTCTACACAATATCTACAAAATTTATATGAATTATTTTTTTCTTTTAATATTTTCCTTATTTTTAACTTGTTAATTATGTAAAAATGCTTTATAATTTTTGCAAAAATAATATTAATCGTACAAAAATAAGGGTATTGATATGTTTGAAACTTTTTATAAGTCTTTCAGCCAAAAAGTAGATTCAGCAAAAAATCAATTTGGCAGGCCATTTACATTAACAGAGAAAATTTTATATGCTCACCTTTTCCATGAAAATGAATTAAAGGATTATAGACGTGGTGAAGATTATGTTAATTTTAAGCCAGATAGAGTTGCAATGCAGGACGCTACTGCACAAAT
>CAMEZN010000312.1 GCA_945947845.1 uncultured Mucispirillum sp.
GTAAAAGGCACTGTTTGAGCATATAAATTAAATGCAAATAAGAGAAATAAACATGTAAATATCAATTTTTTCATATATCACCTATTTATTATATTCAGTTAAACTAAATGAATATGATGTTAATGCAGATTTAGGGAACTTATCATATGAAATAGCAGCACCATTACTCATTTCACCTTGAATATGGTCAATAAAAAATTCACTGTCTGACTGTAAAAAGTTATTATAGTAGACATATGATGAACCCGGTGTCATACCATCATTATTAGTTGGGTCTACATTATACCACTGCCCATCTATTTTTACTTTATTCCAAGCATGGTCAAATTTAGATGAACCATCAGAACCAGTTCCTGAATAAGTTGCTGTTCCAACTACATACATACATTCTATCCCTGCTCTTTGGCAAAGATAAGCAAGAGTTCGTGCATAACCTTCACATAATACTTTTTTATCAGGTCCTAAACCACCACGAATATCTGCTGTATTTGGATTTAATTGAGCATAGGAAACTGATTTTATAAATTCATCATGTATTACTCTAAATTTTTGAGCTTCTGTCATATCACCTTTTAGATGTTTTAAATTTCTTGTGCACCTGTTTCAATAAGCCCACTTTGATAATTATAAATTGCTTTTGCAGTAGACATTAACATACTCATTACATCAAAATATGCTTCAACTACATACTGACCCTCATATACTGCTGGTCTACCTGGCTCCCCAGCAGCACTGCCTTTTGGAACATACGATGTAATTAGATAAGTTAAACGCTGTTCATCATATAATATATATTGAGCAATTTTTATTAACTAGTCATATGTTATTCTAATTCCATTATTTTTAAAATTTGCACCAATTCTTGTATTATTTTTATTTGCATCAGTAACTTCAAATTCTATAAAAGTTTTCATTAATAAATCATAAGCTTTTTGTTCTTCTTCGCTTAATAATGACCTGCCATAATAAAATTGTGGCTGAAAAACATCTGTTTTAGCATTAAATGTTGTATCATACCCGGGTTTATCAGCAGGGTTTTCTGGGTCTGTTGTTGTGCCGTTATCGTTACCGTCGCCACCCGGCTCTACTGGGTCTGTTGTTGTGCCATTATCGTTACCATCGCCATCTGGGTTTGTCTGCCCGCCATTATTACCACCCGGATTTACTGGCTGATTAGTGCTATTATCTTCTGTATATTTTTTTGATTGAGTTTGGTCAATATCTGCACATGCTGATACAAAAACAATAATTAATGGAATTTAAAAAAGTAATTTTCTCATAAATAACCTACCATATTTAATATCATAAATATATTTAAACAATTAATTATTGTCAATAGTTTTTGGTCTATAATCTGTTTATCAGCAAAAATGTGAGAAAATAGAATATTAATGCAGACTCTTAAAAAGAGTCTGCATATTATTTATTACAATTACTGAGCACTTGGTATATTTTGTGCTGCATTGTTATAATTTGTTATAAGAGTTTTACCTGCTTCTGTTTGAGATGTGCCATTAAAAAATATATTTAATAAATTAGAAGTAAATGTTGCACTGTCCTGATTAAATTCATCATAAGTATTTACTCCATGATTTTTTAACTCTGTAATAATTACAGGTAATATAGTAGTTTTTGCATATCCTGCATCAGTCATTGGATTAAAAGTAGAAAGTTTTATACCCCCAGCATTAATCATTGCTCTATAAAACTCTAATGCTCTGTTTTTTGATTTTTGAGTTGCAGTATCACTTACATATCCATCTAAACCAGATAAAATCATTGTTGGGAAAATCATTTCATCATTGCCAGAAGTTTGCAGTGCTTCTTCGTCTTGAATACTAGATGAGTTTTCTGCATAACCATATTTAACAAATATATCTGTTAATTTTTGCATTAAAGCCATCATTGTTTGTATTGCCCCCGGCATTGTGCCCCCATTTGAAAGTATTGGCATTACTGTAAATTCTTTGGTTGGTTTATTCCAGTTATTATAATTACTTGTATATTCTCCCTGAGCCATAAAAGCTTGTGCAATTTCATCAAGCATTGTTTTATCATTTGGAAGAACATATTCCTGTTTTATACCTGCTATCCCGCTTGCTGCATTGTTTTTTAAATATGATATTAAAGAAGATGTTAAATAAACCATATTAGCTCTTGCATTTTCACTTGGGTTTGCATTACCTAATTTTTCTTGAATAGAGTTTGATAATGATATAATAGATGACTGATTATTACTTACTCTTTTTAATTCTGTAATCAATGTCATACCGTCTGTTGTCATAAATACATTAATAACAGAAGCCATAAACTCATTGCTTGATTTATCAAGTGCAGAATAATAAAGCACAGGAGCACTTATACTTTTCTGTGCAATTATTTTTGCAATAGTCGCTGCAACTTCTGTATCTGATATCTCGCCAATACCTGCTGATGCTGGCATACCACCCCTGCCTGTAATATTTTGAAGTATACTTTTAATATTAGTATCTGCATTTAATGAAAAATCACCACTATAACTTGTATTATCACTATTTTTGATATATTTTTTAAATTCAGCACTAAAAGCATTATCCACTTTTGTAATCTGTTCAGCACTTGCTCCACCAGAACTAGAATTATTTGAATTACTTACACTTTCTTCTGCACAACCTGCAACTATAAATGCTAAAAGAGATATTA
>CAMEZN010000313.1 GCA_945947845.1 uncultured Mucispirillum sp.
TATTCTTTGTGCAGAAAGCCCTGTGGCTGCTACATCTAATACATCAAAATAACTCATAATCTACCCCTTCACTTCTTACTGAGCCTGTGTTTTAGTTAAGTCTACAAGACCTGTTACTTTTTTACCTGCAATTTGAGAAAGCAGTTTGTATCTTAATTCTGCTTCTGCCTGCTGGCTCATTTCATAATCCAAGTTAACATCGTTTCCGTCATTTCTTAATGATGGGTTATTTTGGAAACGAACTAATGTTCTTGGGTCTAATTCTTCATCGCCTGATTGAATGTGCATTGGGTTTGTGCGTTTAAGTGATACGGGATTATTTGAATTAGAATAATATTCTTCCATTACTTCACTGAAAACAAGTTTTACAGCTTTGTATTTTGGAGTATCCTGATTTGCAATATTTCTTGATATACCATTATTTTTTACAGATAATGTATCAAGAGCAAAATTTAAATCATTTACTTTTGTTTTATCAAAAATCCCTATCATTTCACACCTCTTACTTTTCAATAAGCAATATAAATGCCACTTTTAAATTCACTTTTCATTCACTTGCTTATTTAATAGCAAGTAGTGTGCCAAAATAGGAAGATTACTTTTCTTTTCTTTTTCTTGTCATTGTAAATGATTTTTCATAAAAAATTAATAAAGGTATAGTAACACCAACTGCCAAAGCTGTAATAATAGAGATTGTTGTAATACCATTATCAAAAATATTTATAATAATTTCCTGCTTTTCAATAATTGTTACAGCCTGACTGTATTTTACTATTGATAAAATAGTTTCATAAGCATAAAGACCGGGTATCATAGGCAAAAGTGCAGGAAATGAAACTACTTCCATAGAACATCTTAATTTATTAGCCATATAAAGCCCTAAAAATCCAATGATTATGGCTGCAATTAAAGTGGCAGTAGAAATACCAATACCATAATATGTTATTAAAAAATATCTACACCCTCTGCCTGCTGCTGCTAAAACAGCTGTAAATATTATAAGCCTTTTAGGCGGGTCGCTTATTAATGCAAACCCAACAGCTGCAATTGCTGCAAAAAGAGCCTCATTTAATGAATATAACACTATCTCTATCATGAAAATATCCAGCTTGTAAGTGATAATGTTGCATAAAGCCCTGTGGCTATACAGATTACAAGTATCATAGCACTTACTGCCCTTGCCATGCCTGTCATTACATGGCCGTCAAGTATATCTGTAACGGAATTAATAATATGCACACCGGGTATTAAAAATAATACACTTGTAGATACTGCTACATTTAATGTATTTGTAGAAATAAGAAATGTTCCTATTAAATAAGAAGTAAAAGATGCCGTAAAAGAAACGGCTATAATCATTGCCCTTACATCAAGCTTTATTTTAATTAAAAAAAGTCTTAAAGAAAAAGCTACCAATGTAGAAAGAAAAACTATAAGCATAGCATAGTAATCACCGCCAAAAAGCTCACAAAAAGCAGCAATAGCAAATGATGCAAAAAGTAATACTATAAAATTTGATGAATGAGCTTTTGAGACTATTTTATTATATTGTTCTTTTAATTCCTGTAATGACATTTCTGTATCAAATGACTGCCAGCTTAATGCACTTAAATCATTTACAATACTAAGACTTAAATGAGGCTGCATTTGCTGCTTAACCGAAGTCCGTCTTTTAGATGTATTTTCTGGGTCTTGGATTGTCATTGTTATGTTTCTTTGAAAAATAGCTATTGCTGCATCATAACCAAAGGATTTACATATTCTTGTTACATTACGAACAGTTCTTTCTGTGTTTGCCCCTGAACGCATTAACATAACAGCATAATCAAGCACAAAATTACTTAATTCTTGAATATCTGCGGTTTTCATACTACCTCTCTGTAATTTTAAACAAAAAATTTTATAATACTGATAAATACACTTGTCAATGATAAATCTTAATAAAAAAAATAAAAAAACTTGACATTATATACCATAATATCTATAAATTACAAACTATACAGTGCACTGTATAAATGGAGGTTAATATGAAAAAAGTTTTAGTATTAGTAGTTCTTCTTGGACTTTTAGCAGGTTGCAGCAGTGTGGGTTTAGTTGGTGGTATTTACACTAATGTTACAACACCAATTCATGCAACAAGTAATGAAAGAGGTTCAAAAACTGGCACAGCTAAATGCATAAGTATTCTAGGTATTGTTGCTACTGGCAACTGCTCTATTGATGAAGCAGCTAAAAATGGCAATATTACAGAAATCAAAACTGTTGATAAAAAAACTTATTCTATTTTAGGTCTTTTTAGCGAAGAAACAACAATAGTTACCGGTAATTAATCTTATAAAAGGCTGGTTAAAAATTAATCAGCCTTATTTTTTTCTTTTGTTTTTATTATTTTTAGCATATAATTTTTCCTTTAAATATTATTTATTTTGGTGGCTTCTATGCGAATACTTTTTATGCTCACAGGTATACCCGGTTCTGGAAAAACTTATAACATAAATAAACTCCAAGTAGAATATTTAACAATATCAGCAGATACACTTCGCATTATCAATGGTGCATTAGTACCATATACAGATGACAGCAGCTGTATAGATAATTTTCTTGATGATAATGTATTTGAACAGCTTATGCAGATACTTGAAAATAGAATGATATATGGCCAGACTACAATTTTAGATAC
>CAMEZN010000314.1 GCA_945947845.1 uncultured Mucispirillum sp.
CCGTGCAGGTATTTCTAATGCTGAATTAAAGCCTATTCTTGGCAATTATGATGCTGTAATTACTAGAAGCGGCACTACCGTAGATGCTGATTTACTTGAAAATACTGGTAAACTTAAAATCGTAGGCAGGGCAGGTGTTGGACTTGATAATGTAGATATTGAAACTGCCAGTAAAAAAGGCCTGATTGTTATGAATGCCCCAACAGGCAACACTTATGCTGCTGTTGAGCTTACTATGGGTATGATTTTAGCTGCATGTCGTAAAATTCCTGCTGCTAACCAGTCAGTAAAAGCTGGTGAATGGAATAGGAAGAAATTTATGGGTATACAGCTTTTAGATAAAACTTTGGGTATTGTTGGTATTGGTAGAATTGGTGGTAATGTTGTTACAAGATGTAAAGCATTTGGTATGAAAGTGCTTGCTTATGACCCTTATGTAAAACAGTCTCGTGCAGAAAATCTTGGAGTTACTCTTTGCAACTCTCTTGATGAAGTTTTATCTCAGGCTGATGTAATTACTCTGCATACTCCATTAACAGAAGAAACAAAAGGTATGATTTCAAAACCTCAGTTTGATATGATGAAAGACGGTGCCGTATTTGTTAACTGTGCAAGGGGTGGTTTAGTTGATGAAGATGCTTTATATGAAGCTGTAAAAAGCGGTAAATTATTTTCTGCTGCAACAGATGTTTTTTCATATGAACCACCAAAAGGTATGAAATTATTAGAACTTGATAATATATTTGTAACACCTCATATCGGTGCAAATACTCATGAAGGTCAGAAAGGTGTTGCTGTTATTATATGCGAACAGATTGTTAATGCTCTTGAAGGCAGGTCTTATGCTAATGCTGTAAATATTCCATATATGAAATCACTTCTGCCAGAAGAATTACAGCGCTATTTTGAGCTTGCAAGAAGCATGGGGCGGCTTGCTTCTCAATTTATTAACGGCAGACCAGAAGAAATCAGGTTTACAATGGTTGGTAAAAGATTTGAAGAAGATTTTGGCGAAAGAACATTTGATTCACCATTTAATTATCAGCCTTTCACTATTGCAGCTTTAAAAGGATTTTTAGAAATTGTGCTTGAAGATTCTGTTTCTTTCATTAATTCACCATATTTAGCAAAAGACAGAAATATTCAAGTAATGGAATCTAAAACTGACCATTATGATAAATATAATGACCTGCTTGTATTAACTGTTAAAACAAGCGACGGTAAAGAAACTACAATAGGCGGCACTTTATTTGCTGAAAATATTGGTAAAATATTATTTATTGATAACTATACTCTTGATTTAGAAGCAAGCGGAAACTATATCTATTTTAGAAACAATGACCGTCCGGGTATTGTTGGTAAAGTTGCAACACTGCTTGGTGAAAATAATATCAATATTGCAAACTTCGGACTGGCTCGTGTGGGCAGCAAAGGAAGTGAAGCTATTTCTTTTGTTCTTATTGATGATAAAGTATCTTCTGATGTAGTAAAACAAATTGCTAATTTAGATGATATTATTGAAGCTAAATATATTAGAATTTAGTTTAATATAATGTAAAATATAAGGCTCTCATTTATTGAGAGCCTTTTTTTATGTATCAAGTTTAGAATGTAAAACCTATTTCTGCACCGATTGCAAGACCTGATGCATTGTAATTACTTTTTGTGCCATTATAATCAATATGTGCATGGTTAAACAAATATTCTAACCCTATGCCGTATAAGTGATGTTTATGCCTTATTCTTAAACCAGCTTTTGCAGAAAACCCGCCTGAAAAATTAGAGTTTGAAAAGTTTGTGCCGTTAATAGCAAACATAGGGCCAATACCTGCATAAGGTCTAAGACTGAAATTTTCTACACTTTTTATTGGTATATCAGGCTGATACATTAATACTGCACGGACAGGGAAATAATCTAAATCTGTGCCTTTATGTTTATCAGTATTATCATAATCTAATGACCATACATAGCCAAGGGACATATCAAGCACAAGCCATTTCCATAACTGAACACCTACTGTTGCAGTAGCTGGCCCTAATGGGCTTCCTTTTGCTTCCTCTGCAATAAAATAACTATACCCTAATGAAAACCAGACTTGGTCATAATTATTCTTTTTCTCTTCTTCTGCAACAGCTTGCAGTGAAATTGTAAATAAAAATATTGGTAAAAAAAGTTTTTTCACTAAATTCTCCTTTTTTATTGCAATATTGATGATAATGCTTTAATCCATTTTGGAGCAGTAAAAAGCATTGTGAATATAATAGATGTAATAATAGTTCTTCTAATAATATGTTTCCACTGTGGTTCTATTAAATTGTGAGCAGCCATATATCCGCTTATTAATACACCAGTAAATCCACCGCCCGGAAAAGCATAAGCACCTGTAAACAGCAGATTTTTAATAGTTTTTGAAAATCTTGGAACTCTGCCTTTTCTTAAATAGTTATTATTAACATATCCATAAGCTGTGCCTGACGGAGTTTTCATATATCTTTTAATAGTTTTAGGGGTGGATACTTCAAAGTATTCAACATATTCTTTTAAGTTAGGAAAATATTTTTCTGCTTTTTTAAATAAATCTTCTGCAAGTTTATTTTTTTTGGCAAGATATTCTTCTTTTGGCATATTTTCCCACTCTTCAAGATATGATGCACCACATAAAACACCTACACTTC
>CAMEZN010000315.1 GCA_945947845.1 uncultured Mucispirillum sp.
CTTTTTAACTCAGATTCTCCAAGGACTCCGTTTCTTAATGAAGAGGTATATATAGGTATTATGTGGAGTGGTGAAGCTTTTATGGCTGCTCAGGAAAATGAAAATATTAAATATATATATCCAAAAGATGGTGCTGCTGTATGGGTAGACAGCCTTGTAATACCAAGTAAAGCTAAAAATGTAGAGAATGCTTATAAATTTATTGATTTTATTATTCGTCCAGATATTTCTGCTCAAATTTCTAACTATGTAGGGTATACTACTCCTGTAAAAAAAGATGATGTTGCTCAATATCTTGATGAAAAATCTAAAAACAGTAGAACAATCTTCCCTACTGATGAAGATTTAAAAAATTCTGAATTTCAACTTGATGTGGAAGAAGCACTGCCAATATACAGTGCATTTTGGGAAAAATTAAAAATAGGCGAATAATTAAGCTATCATATAAAGCCCCATTTGTTTTGCAAATGGGGTTTTTAATTATATATAATATAAAACATATAAAAATTTTTCATATCTCTTTCTATAAAAATAACAATGAAACCATTAAATTTATTTAACTAAACAATAGTATTATATTATTTTTTATACAGTTAATTATTACATATAATACAGTATTATAAACTTTATAATATAAAATACATACTTCATAATGCAACTTATATTCATACATATATTTGATTGATTAATATTATTGAACGATATTGATATTTAATATCTTGAAATAAATAACACCATCTGCTTTGCAAATAGTGTTATTTTATTAATTTAATAATACATTTTGTTGAAGTAATATAGATAGTTCTTTTTCTAGTTCATTTTTCTTTTTTTCTAATACATTCTGTTGTTGTTTTATTTTTTTAGAATCTTTTTGAATTTTATCTATTAATACACCATAGTCTTCATCTGTAAGTGTGCTAATACCTTTATCATTCATATATAATTCTATATTATTAAGATAGATTAATGCAAGTTCAATATAAAGATTTTTTCTGGCTATATAATTATCAATATATTCTATTGCTTCATCAGTTGTTACATTATTTTTTAGGCTATTAATTTTCTCTCTTAAAGTATTTAAATAAGCTCTGATATCGGTAATAGCTTTCTGCATTTCTTCTTTTGTAGTATAGTGTTCTAAATTACTTATCTTATCTTCTACCATGTTGTCATCATCATTTGAAATAGCAACCTGCTGTTTATTAATAAAATTTAGTTCATCAATAAGATTATTTAAATTATTTATACGGAATGTATCATATAAAAAATATCCACCTATTACTGCAAATATTACAACTAAACTAATAATTACAGATAAAGTCTTTTTATTCATTAAATTCTCCATATTGTTTTTTAAAACACTATCATATTTATATACATTATGCAAATTTATTTTTTAAAATATAATGAAAAATCTCTAAAAAACATTATTAAATAAGAAAAAACAAATGATAAGTATATTTTATTTTAAATACAATACATTTTTTATAACATTAAATATTATACTGCTTATTTATTAGTGAATATAAAAAAGACAGTCAAATAATACATGTATTAAATTAATACTGTTTAGTTTAATAAAATTTGCTGATGTAAAAGTATAGAAAGTTCTGCTTCCATATTTGTTTTTTCTATTTCTAAAATGTCATTCTTCTTATTAAGAATCTCTACTTCATCATTAATTTTTTGATAAACTGCATCATATAATTCTTTACCTGAAAGACCATCTTTTTCTGCAAACTCTTTCATAGAATGTGCCATAATCATTATTGGTTCAATTTTTATTTTCTGCCTTGCAATAAAATTATCCATATATTCAATTGCTTTATCTGTTTTTCAATTTGTTTTTAAATACTTCATTTCTTTATTATATGCCTTTAATTCTAATTGTAATGTATTATATACATTAACTATTTCTTTTTTAGATATATTTACAGAAACAAGCTCGCTTGCAAGTATAGCCATCTTTTCATAATATTTATTAAAGTCTTCTACCTGATGTTTATTTATCATATCAAGCTCAGCAACAAGTTTATTTAAATTTTTTATTTGTAATGATTCATATATGTAAATACAAAAATATACTAAAAAAATAAGACCTAAGGCAACCATAGTTTTAAAAAAATCAGGTTTCATATTATATCTCCTGTAAAAATATACTTAATAACAGCATACTATTTAAATATTTATATTATAAAATAATAATAAAAATTTATCTTTTGACATTAAGAATATTCTGCCACCAATCATAAGATTTGACGGATAGTGCAGTTTTTGCAATATATATACTTTCGCTTAATTTAAGCCTTGTAACTGCATCATTTAGCCATATTTCTGCTTGTTTATTACCATTATCCAGCTCTTCTTTAAGAGTAAAAATTAGTTCTAATACATCAGAATCTCTTGCTATTTCTGCCTCTAAACTACAACCACTATTAAATTCTGCTATAAATTCAGGAAGCTTTTGAAGCTCTGGAATATTTTTAGAAATATCTTCTACGGCTTTTAATTCATCTTTATTAACATATTGTTTTTGAAAATAATTTATATCACCAGTTCTAGTTTCTGGAATATCATGAAAAAGTGATAATAAAACGGCTTTACTGCTGTCTGCATGTAATTTTTCAGCTAAAATATATGCAATAACAGTTGTTCTAAATGAATGAGATG
>CAMEZN010000316.1 GCA_945947845.1 uncultured Mucispirillum sp.
AAAGCCGGGCAAAGTGGGGTATGAGCAAGCATAATATGAAGCCATCGCAAGCGGTTGATGTGGTGCCGCTGCCACTTGACTGGAATAATATTCCTAGTTTTGAAAAGCTTGGAGCAAAAATTATGCAAAAAGCTGATGAATTAGGCATAAAAATAAAATGGGGAAGAGATTTTAATGGATTAAAAGATTATCCACATTTTGAGTTAATTTAATACACAGCGATACTGCAACATTATTAAAAGATATGATGCAGTATCTTTTTTTAAATCATTTCATTTAGAGTCTGACTTAAAATTTTTCTATGTTATTTATAATTTAAGCTTATTTTTTTAGTTATCAATTTTAAAAAAATGCCGATAAATAAAAAAGTGATACTTTATAATACTTTATAAAATATTTCATTGCAAAATATAAAAAAATATACTAAACTAGCCATGGTGTCAAAAAATACATAATTTTATTTTATTTTCTATAAAATTAGAGTAATGGTTCATAGTATTGTTGTAGAATAAAAAGGAGTTAATTCATGAGTACATTTAGGTCTTTTGTTATTAAGGAAAACAATGGCTCTCTTGTAAAAGATGTTATATTGGAGAATACTGCTAATTTACCTGCTGGTGATGTATTAATAAAAGTGATGTATTCTACAATTAATTCATATGATATACTATTTTCAAGAGAAAATACTCCTTTTCGTAATAATACATATCCTTATGTTCCGGGTGTTGATGCTGCTGGTATTGTTGTAGAATCAAACTCAACTCATTATAGAGAAGGTGATGAAGTTCTAATTTTTGGCAGCGGATTAGGGCAAGATGTGCCCGGTGGTTTTGGTCAATTTGTTCGTGTTCCAGAATCATGGATAGTAAGTCTTCCGACAGGGCTTTCTATGCAGGATAGTATGACACTTGGTTCTGACGGCATAGCTGCTGCTATTGCAGTTATGGAAATTATGGCAGCAGGGATTCAAACAAACTCAAAGGAAGTGATTGTAGGCGGCTCATCTTATGGTATTGGAGCTTTTGCAGTGGCTATTTTAAGTTTATGCGGCTATAATGTTACAGCTTTAACAAAACATATGGAATGTGAAAATTTTATTTATGAACTCGGTGCAAAAAAAGTTATAAGTTTAGAGAATTTTGTAGATACTTCTGGCAAGCATTTACTTGAAGATAAGTATGTTGCAGGCATTGATACTCTTGGCGGTGATGTGCTTAATACAATGATACGGTCAGTTAAAGGCGGTTCTACAATTGCTGTATGTGGTGCTGTACTTAGTGAAACATTTTCTTCATCTTTGCTTCCATTAATATTAAGGGGCATTAATCTTGTAGGTATAGATTCCCTTAGATGTTCTCACAGTTTAAAGCGGGAAGCTCTTTATAAACTTGCAGGAGACTGGTATCTTAAAACTCTTTCATTTATGTGTAATGAAATTTCTATTTTTGAAATCAACGAATATCTTGATATAATGAATACTAACCCAATAAAAGGTAGGATTGTTATTAACCACAAGTTATAGTTGTTGAAATGTTTTTCAGGCAGGTTTTATATGCTGCGATTTTTTTTATTTCTTTTTTTCATGACAGTTTCTTGTAATTTAATTGCAGCACCTGCTGTTAGTTTTATAGAGTTCTCTCCTATTGCAGCTATTACCGATGGTTATTCTTTTGGAATTTCAGAAATAAAAGTCAACAATAACACCATTTATACTTTAAGTTTTAAAAAAGGTAGAGATGTATTTGTGGTTACTCCTGAAAATATGATTCGTGGATATTATCCAGATATAAAATATACAGGACTTGCAATTAATAATAATACAATAATAATTGGCGGTAAAGAAAGGTATTCTGAAAATGCACCTTGGGTTTTTATGTTTAAAATTCAGGATAAAAAAATTTCTATTGTAGATATTATTTCCAAAGCAACAGTTAATGAATATAAATATAATTTTGAATATAATCTGCCGAGTATTGATGCTCCAAGTAAACTTCCAGATGTAGATAAAGATAAAAAGGCAGAAATAGAGCTTGATTTTTATGATACTGGTATCACTTTATATGCTGAAATTAGTGAAGATAGTATGAATATTGATTATTCATCATCTAAATATAATGAAATTTTTAATATTCTTGATGTTATGGAAGAAAAAGATGATTATCAGTTTATTCAGTATTTAATCTATGGGGCTCTTGCTGGAAGGCTTACACAAAAGCAGGCAGAAGATATGTATATGAGCCAGATTAGAGAGTCTAATATAAAATTACAGCAGTTAATAGCAAATATGAAGCGGATAAAAGCTCTATCTGTTCAAAATCAGATAAATAGTCAGATGGTGGAATATTTATCTCGTGATATTGAGCAGAATGAACTTTTTATGCTTATTGATACTTTACCTAATGGCAGAGAGTTTAAAAAAAGAATTTTACTTTTAGATGAGCAGTTAAAGCTTTTAAAAATTGATGAAGTTATATTAAATGATTTTGCAACATATATAAGCGGGTATTTAAGTAACAATGAATTTACCGATTTATTAACAATTGCTGATGCAAAATCTTATATTGATATAAATGCAGTTATCTCTAATATTTTTATTTTAGATAAAATTATACATAAGTATGGATATAAGATTATTTATTTGAAAGCAAGTATATAATAGTTATATT
>CAMEZN010000317.1 GCA_945947845.1 uncultured Mucispirillum sp.
TATAGATTCTTTTTTTTCAAGCAATATTTTTAAGCCAGTATCAGCATCTAATATGTATGCAGCAGAAGAGCTTGTGTTAGCAGGCAAGGCTTTAATGATAATAGTTATTCCAAAAGGGTTTTCAGAGCAGCTGCATAATAATAGAACAGCACCTGTGCAGGTTATTTTAGATGCTACTAACTCTGTTAATGCTGGTATGGCATCTGGTTATATAGTAAATCTTATTACAAAATATAATGTAGAATACATTGAAAGTAAAACTGGCTATAAAAATAATATGGGAGTAAATGTAGAATATAGAACTTGGTTTAATGATGATTTTGAAAGTAAAAATTTCTTTGTTCCATCTATGCTTGCAATGCTTTTAATTATTGTAACAGTAATGCTTTCAGGTATGGCAATAGTTCAGGAAAAAGAATCTGGCACATTAGAGCAGTTAACAGTAAGCCCTATTACTGCATGGGAATTTATTATAGGTAAAAGTATTCCATTTGCTATTGTCAGCTTTATAGATGTATTATTAATTATAGCTATTTCTGTATTTTGGTTTGGGATAAAGGTAACAGGCAGTTTTTCTTTACTTCTTTTTGCATCAGTTTTATATATAATGTGCACATTAGGTATAGGACTTTTAATTTCTGCAATCAGTTCCACACAGCAGCAGGCAACTATGAGTATGTTTATGATTATTTTCCCTGTCATTCTTCTTTCAGGTTTTGCATTCCCAATAGTAAATATGCCAGAAATAATACAATGGATAACATATATTAACCCTATGAGATATTATCTTGATATTATAGTTGGTGTATTTTTAAAAGGATTATACTTTGACAGGCTTCAAGACCCAACATTAGCCTTATTTATACTAAGTATTTTATACATAGGGCTTGCAGCTTTATATTTAAGAAAAAAATTAAATTAGAAATATTATGCCGTCATCAAAAGAGTATCTTGATTTTATATTAGATTGTTTATCAAATTTAGATAATATAACATACAAACCTATGATGAAGGAGTATCTTATATATTATAACGGCAAAAATATAGCAGGAATTTATGATAATAGATTACTGCTTAAAAATGTAGATAATCTTTTATCTATTATGAATGAATATATACTTGAAAAGCCTTATCCAAATGCAAAAGATATGGTTGTTGCTGATAATCTAGAAGATAGTAAATATTTAGCAGATATATTTAATTTTTTATATGAACGACTGCCTTTTCCCAAAAAAAAAGAAAAATAGTTGAAAATAAAAAATAAGCCTTATAAATCTGATATGATTTATAAGGCTTAAAATTTTTATAAATAAGTGATATTATTAGGTTTTCTTGAAGTTATCTGTCTTGTTTTGTAGACAGGGTTTCCAAAAAGCTGAGCACCTGCGATATATTCATCATCTTTTATTCCAAGAGCATCTCTTAAAGGTTTATAAACTCTTGCAACACTTGTAAAATATCCAGCCCAAACACAGCCAATATTATGGGCATGAGCAGAAAGTTCAAAATATGCAAGTGCGGTGCTTCCGTCTTCTGCTTTCCAGTCATATTTATCAGGTAAAACTGCAACAATGATATGAGGAGCATCTCTCATAATAACATCTTTTCCATTTTTATATGCTCTGCATAATAGTTTATAGTGCAGTGCATGTTCTTCTGGAATTTCATTTAAATGGTTTTGCATGTATTCTACGACTAAATCACCAAGTTTCACAGTTTCTTCTCTTGATTTAGTAATTATCCATCTGTTATTATGTGTGTTTTTTGCAGAAGGAGCATACCTGACATTGTCCATAATTTTATTAATAGTTTCATCATCTACAATATTTTTTCTAAAAACACGAACACTTCTTCTTGTTTTAATAAAAGTATCAAGCTGTTCAGGTGTTGCAAGTGTATCTCTATTTACCTTGCTGAACTGTGCTGGGTCTAAGTTTTCTACATAGCATGCTTCATGAGGGCAGAAAGCAACACACAGCCCACAGGAAATACATTTATAAGCATTTTTTTCATCAATATATGGTGAACGTTCCTCATCATTTTTGATAATTCCAGTAACACATACTGCTGAACATATTCCGTCTTTTTTGCATTTCTCTTTATCAAGGTGAAAAAATGGCATAATCCCTCCAAAATTATACATATTTTTATTTTTTATATATAAAAATTAAGTTTATTACAATAAAAAATTATAAAAATGCAAAAAATAAACCAGCATTTCTCATAAATCCAGATTTGTAAAACTTATTTTTTATAATACTATTAATAAAAAACAAGTTTCTTTTATTTTTAAGGCTTATAAATTCATTTAGTATTTTTTTATTATTTAAATTTAAGATATTCTCATATTGATTATAAAAGCTTTCTGCCTGAATAATATTTTTAAAAACAGCCTGCTGCATATTTTTTCTACCTTCTTTAAGTTTTTGCAGCACATATTTCATAGAATATGATTTTGCACCAAAAGTGTTGCTGTTGTGCTGTCTGTAATACATTGTTGGTTTATTTATATAACTTATATGTCCAAATGCAGCAGCAGTTAATGCAATCCAGTAATCGTGCATAACTGCATTTTTGTTAATATGTCCGCATAATTCTTTTAATGGTTTATTAATCATAATAGTGCAGCCAGAAATCACATTACCCATTAAAAGCCTGTTA
>CAMEZN010000318.1 GCA_945947845.1 uncultured Mucispirillum sp.
AGAAAAAGTTTTAGGGTTTAAGAAATTAAAAGAGGATATTCCTTTACTTATGCAGGAAAAGAAGCCTTTTACAATATCTACTTTTGCTTTAATGTATGGAGTAAGTGATTTAGAAGTATGCTATGCAATGCCTGAAAATATGCGGACAATTATTGACGGCAGTCATTTTGAAGCAGTGTGGAAAGAGCTTGCCACATGGGAAAAAGCTACTGTTATTATTTTACATCTTGGTTCTGCTTTTGAAATATCAACTAAAATAAATACGGGGGTATTTGGCCATGGTTATTATAATATTATGGGAGAAAGTCCATTAGAAGGTCATATAAAAGCAGATGAGATACATTCTATTGTATTTTCTACAATGCCTTTTATGGGGCTTGAAAGTCTTTCAGTTTTATTTTTTGATAAGACTGGTAATTTAATATTTTCTGTTTATGCAGGCAGGCAGAACAGGCAGATTATAGAAAGTGTCAAATCATCTTTTTATAAGATGAAAGAAGAATATTCTTCACAAAAAATCAGCAGGAAAAGCCTTGTGATTTATTCTTCGCTTACAGGTAATACTAAAAAAGTGGCAGAAGCAGTGCAGAGTGTTATTCCAAACTGTGATATTGTATCTATTGATAATGTGCCTGAAAATTTAAATGAATATTATTTTACTGCTGTTGGCTACTGGGTTGATAGAGGGCTTCCAGATGCAAAAAGTAAAAAATTAATCAGGTCATTAAAGAATATGAATGTGGCTCTTTTTGGCACTCTTGGTGCTTATCCTGATTCTCCCCATGCAAAAGGCTGTATAAGAGATAGTGAGGCTATGCTGAAAATTACAGGAAAAAACAATAATGTAATGGGAAGTTTTTTATGCCTTGGTAAAATTGACCCAAAATTAATGGATTATATGGGCAAGTTTATGGGAGATACTCACCCTGTTACCCCAGAGCGAAAAGCAAGGCTTTTAGAAGCACAAACTCACCCTGATAATAATGACTTAGAAAATGCAAAAGCTGTATTTAAAAGCTATGTGGAAAGGCTTGGTTTATAGTTATGGATATAGTATCAATCTATAATCAGATAGGATATGCGGGAGTAGCACTTATAATATGTGCTGCTCTGGCAGTATATATAGGGCTTAAAACTTTTATATACTTAAATATTGTATGGAAAGAGTTTAAAAAGAAATTTTTATGCTGCGAATTTAAAAATAAACAGGAAGTAGCTAATGTATGCAGTGAAACTAAAAACCCGCTTATTGCAGTTATTAGTGATATAATAAATATACATGCAGAACATTCTGAGGATATAAGGAGTGAGGTTGCATATCTTTTCCACAGGAATTTTGAACATGTATCTAAATCACTTACATGGCTTAGGTTAATATCTGTTATATCGCCTTTATTAGGGCTTTTAGGCACTGTTTTAGGTATGGTTGGTGTATTTCAGGTAATAGCTTCTCAGGGCAATCCAGATTCTGCTGCATTAGCAGGCGGTATATGGGAAGCAATGCTTACTACTGTTATGGGGCTGACTGTGGCTATACCTGTGCTTATAATTTATTACTATCTTATGCTGAAATTCAGGGCTTTTAATTTAGAAGCTATTGAGCATAGTTATAGAGTTTTAGAAATCTGTAAAAGAGAATGTAAAAGTCAGGTGTAGTATGAAGTTTGATTTTGATGAAGATATAAATATAGATTTAACACCATTAATTGATGTTATATTTATGCTTTTAATATTTTTTATAATGACAACTACATTTTCAAAACCTGTAATAGATGTGCTTCTTCCAGAATCTAAAATGGCAGAGAAATCAGAAGATACAACAAAAGAAATAGCTGTAACAGTATCTAATAAAGGCGATATTTATTATGGGGATAAAGTTATAACAGTTTTAGAGCTTGAAACATTATTAAAAAATAACCCTGATAAGATATTAAATATGTTTATAGATAAGACTGCTCCATTTCAATCATTTGTGCATATTGTAGATGTGGCAAAAAAAGAAAGGGAAGGCAGGTTTATAATAAGCACAGATACAGCAGAAAGGAAGTAATCTTATGTTATATGCTAAGGCGAAAAGAATTTATACAGCATATAATTTTTATGAAAGAGAAAAACTTTATAAAAAAAGCAGCCATATTTCTTTATCTATTATGGCTTTTATACTGCTTTCTGTATTTATAATGCACATTATAATAAATATGATAGATATTATTGAAATGCCAAAAGCTTATACTAATGCAGAGCAGGAAGATGTAAAAGATGTGTATATAAAAAAAGATATTAAAAACAGCAGAAAAATTTTAGCAGATTACAGTAATTTTATAATTTATTCTGCACCTGCTGTTAAAAAGGAGGAAATAAAAAAGGAAGAAAAAATTAATAAAAAGGTTGAAAAGAAACCTATAAAGAAAATAAGGAAAGAGCAAAATCCAGCAATTAATTCTTCTAAAACAGTGAAAAAGGAAACAGTAGGAAGTGCAGTAAGTAATAATGCAGAATTACAAAACGAAATAGCTGCAAAAATTGTTTACCAAATGGAAAGGTATAAAAAATATCCTAAACAGGCAAGAAGAATTAATGCAGAAGGTATTGCAAAAATAACATTTTCTGTAAATGCAGCAGGTATAGTTTCAAGTGCAGATATTTCATATTCTTCT
>CAMEZN010000319.1 GCA_945947845.1 uncultured Mucispirillum sp.
GGGTTCTGAAAAAATGTTTTCGGGTCAGTATCTTCTACAATTCTTCCACCGTCCATAAATAAAAGCCTGTTTGCAACATTTTTTGCAAAACCCATTTCATGAGTAACTATAAGCATTGTCATTCCTTCTTTTGCTAAATCTTTCATAACATCAAGAACTTCTTTAATCATTTCTGGGTCAAGAGCACTTGTTGGCTCATCAAACAGTATAACTTCTGGTTCCATAGCAAGAGCCCTTGCTATTGCTATCCGCTGTTTCTGCCCGCCTGAAAGTCTGTTTGGATATACTTCTGCCTTTTCTTCAAGCCCTACTTTTTTTAATAGATTTTTTGCTATCTCCAAAGCCTTTTCCTCTGGAACTTTTTTAACAAGTGTAGGGGCAAGTGTAATATTTTCTATTACTTTTTTATGCGGGAAAAGATTAAAATGCTGAAATACCATTCCAACTTTCTGCCTGACTGCATTTATATTGCAGTCTGGACTCATTATATCTTCATTATCAATAAAAATATGACCAACTGTTGGTTCTTCAAGTTTATTTATACAGTGTAAAAGTGTAGATTTACCGCTGCCAGAAGGTCCAATAATTGCAATAATATCACCTTGATTTACCTCTAAATCTATACCTTTTAATACATGCAGGTCGCCAAAACTTTTGTGAAGATTACTTATCTTAATCACTTTCTCTTAACCTCTTTTCTATTTTTCGCATAAAATATGTAAATATAGTAGTCAAAGCAAGATAAATTAAAGCAACAACAATCCATGGTTCTGCTGCTCTGTATGTAACTGATGCAATACTTTTTGCACCAAAAGTTAAATCTACACCACCTATCATACTTACAACAGAAGTTTCCTTTAAAAGCACTATAAACTCACTAACAAGAGCCGGCATAATCTTTTTCACTGCCTGTGGTATAACTACCACCTGCATAGCAAGTTTATATGACATACCTAATGCTCTTGCTGCCTCCATCTGACCTTTATCAAGACCTTGAATACCTGCCCTGATTATCTCTGCTACATATGCTGCTGAATTTAAACCAAATGCTAAACTTGCAGTGATAAATACAGGAGTATCTGCTAATCTGCCTACAAATATTACATATGCAAGTATGAAAAGCTGAACAACAGTAGGAGTGCCCCTTATAACTGTTATATAAAAAATTGCAATTTTTGGAAAAGGATTAAAGTTTCTTAAAAAAGAGAACCTTGTAGATTTTATATTTTTAAATGGTCTTAAATCTGCTATCATCATAATAGATAAAAGCATTCCTAAAAGTATACCAATGACAGCGGCTACAAATGTTACACCAAGTGTAAAAAGTAAGCCGTTTACTAAAAGCATATATCTATCACCAACAATAAATAAATTGTAAAGCAGATTTAAATATTTTTCCATTACTCACCTTAATTTGAAAATAATTACCAAGTATTATAGTGATTATTTAAAAAAATGCAAAAGAATTATTTTAAAAAATATCATTATTTTTTTATCATCACAACACTCATAAAAAATTCTTCTGTATTATCAGGGAATTCCTTTGTTAAATCATATATTTTCTGTTTCTCTGTATAGGCATGAAAAACTGCATAAGCTATGGACGGTTTATTTGCACATTTTTCTAAATATGTTTTTAAAACTTCTCCATTATCTGCTATTTTCATTATTATTACAGTTGTAAAAGTATTCAGCAGATTTTCAATCTCTTTATAATCTTCTGGATTAGGGATAATTGCTGCTTTATCTTTCCAGTCCACAATAGAATTACCCGTTAATGATGCAGGTGCAAAAAATGATGATATGCCAGTTACCGCTTCCAGTATTACATTATGACAGGCAAGTTCTCTATATATATCTGGAAATGATGAATATACTGTCATATCACCCATTGTAACATAACTTACTTTCATACCTTTTTCTAAATATTTCACTGTTTCTTCTGTAAAATGCTCTATATATGCCTTTCTTTCCCCTTTATTTTCAGGGTATTCATAAAATTTTAATTTATCCCCGCAGCCAATATTATCTAGTATTTTTTTTACTTCTTCATATCCATTAAATACTTTACCACCGCTTAAAAAAACTATATCGCTTTCTTCAAGCACTCTTTTTGCTTTCAATGTCATCATTTCATAATCACCGGGACCAAGCCCTACTGCATATATTTTTCTCTCCATAATATTCTCCTAAATTTTCTATTGACTTTTATTGTAACACATATTATATAATTTATAACACAAAAAATAATTCTATGTTTAACATATATACCCTTTTATTAAAAACCCCTTTTGTATTTTACAAAAGGGGTTTTTAACATTTTATAATTTTTATTCAGATTTTTCTTTTTTTGGCCTGCCACGTTTTGCTGCCGGCTTATCAGTATTATTTGCTTGTTTATCAGCAGCTTTTGGTCTGCCTCTTTTTTTAGTTTCTGATATTTCAGTTTCATTTGCTTTTGTTGCAGTTGTGCTGTTTACAGCATCTTCTGAAACAGTGCTGATTACATCAGGCTGGCTATCAGCCATAGATTTATCACTACTATTTACAGATTTATCAACTTTAACTTCTTCATTATAAGACTGAATATCATTTTTTGCAGGCGGTAAAGCTGCTCTTTTATTTCTCATACGAGACCTTATAATAATATATGCCA
>CAMEZN010000320.1 GCA_945947845.1 uncultured Mucispirillum sp.
ATTTAATTTTTGTATACTTCTTTTACTTAATTTATTCATATTGCACCTTATATATTATCTATTTTTCTTTTGATTAATTCTATAATTTTATTTTGAGTAATAATTAATAAATCTGTGCCAGTAAAAGCTGCCATTCCAGCAAGAGCAACTGCAAGACCTTGCTTATCTATTATACTCATTAATATTTCATAACTAATATATGCAATAAACATACTGTTTACCATACCCATACATAAAGCTAAAAATTTTGCTCTAAAAGACCTGCCTTTTAATGTAGGAGATATTTTTGTGATAAACCCTACCACACCGCCTGTAAAAGATACAATAAACAGCCACAGCCACTGCCACATTTCAGATGAAAGATTAAATGCTTTATCAATCATTGAACCCCCCATTTTTACATACTTTTAAAGCCGATTGAAGTTTTTCTGCATAAGCTAAAATATTTAAGTTTGTAACGACTAAATTCTCATTATATTCTGGCTTTAATGGTTCCTGAACATTACATGATACTGGCACAGAAACTGGATAATATTTTGTTACAACTGTTCCTGAGCAGCCCCATAAAAATAATGTAAAAACAGCTAATACTGGTGCAATAAGCCATTTTAATGATTTCATAAACCACCAGTTTAAAGAATAGCGAACTCTGCCTTCTTCAATATCAATGATTGATAAATCATCAGATGTAGATTTTATTATTCTCTTTAATTCTGTAATTTTTTTTAAAAAATAAGTTTTTATTTTTTGATATAAATTTATAAAAAAATTTTTAATTTTATCTTTCATATAAAAATCTCCTTTGCTTATCATCAATTATCTTCATTATATTTATACATTCCATATTATTTATATCTTTATATTTATTTTGCAGTATATGGTATTTTTCATTGATTTGCTTTATTTCAATCTTATATTTTTCTTCTGCTTTTTCCATATTAACTGCATAAGCATTAATTTTATTATTTTGAAAATCAATCAGGCTTTCTGCACTGCTTATTTGAGACAGAAGCTGCTTATTTTCTGACTGTAAATCTTCAATCATATTTTTATAAATTCCAGTTTTTATTATGATATAAATAGAAAGTGATATGATAATCATTATAAGTATAGATATAATACTAATATATACTTTATCCATATTCTCCTCACTTGTTATTTAATAATAAGCTATTTATAACAGCAGAAAAATACAGAGTGTCCGTCATGTCTTTTAAGTCATAAAAAAAACCCACCTGAAATAATCAGATGGGTTATATTATAAATATTTAAAATTCTTAAATTATTAATTACTTATTTTTTTAGACTTACTTTACTTTCACTATCTTTTGATGAAGCATAATTATAATTTTGATTTACCGGCATATTTTGTGCAGTATCATTTTGGTTGATAAATACATCATTTGACTGGTTTCTACGGTTCCTGACTAAAATAAAAGGCATAAGCACAAGAGCCACAATAACTACAATTCCAAAAAGAAAAACCATAGATATTGACCTGAAAAAGTTACCAATCGCTCCAAAAAAACCACCAGAACTAGACCTGCTGCGAGAAGACCTTCTTCTTTTCATCTCTGGCATAATATCTACTAAATCAAATAATATATCTTTCATACCACTCTCCTTTTTATACAGATGGTTCATAATATACTTAATAAGTTATAAATAGCCAATATAATAAAAACAATAACTATATATTACTTAACAAATAAATCTTTATAACCCCCATTTTGTGGGAGCCCCTCTGGTCTGTCATATACAAATATTTCTTTGACTGTTACATAATTATCTTCAATACTCATTGTAGTGATGATACCACTAAACATTATAGGAAGTGTTATATGAATTATCTTATTATCTTCACTCCATTCAATAATATTATTTCTCATTCCTAAATAATAAAGATAATTACTGCCTTCTTTTAAATTTACAGGCAGATAAGAAGCAATATTATCAATTACTTTATAATCTTTATTTTCTAAAAGTCTTTTATTTAAATCAAACCTGTAACTATTATATGCTTTTATAATACTTGATGTATTATATTTATATTCTGAATTAATGCAGTATTTATATACCCAGAAAGGCTGTTCTTTATCTTTTAATTTTTTTGCTGTATTTTTTATCAGTTTATACTGCTCTTTATTACATTTACCAGTATTTAAAAGCTCATAAGTTACATTATCATAATAAGACCTTTTATCTTCTGCATGAAAAATTACTCCATGCTGGTTTGAATGGTTGTATAAATCTATATCCTGCTCATTATAAGCATAAACACTAAATGAAGAAAATAAAATAAAAATAACACTTAGAAAAATATATTTATATTTCATAAATCACCTAATTAAGTATATAGTTTTTTAAAACTTGTAATGTGGTATTTATTGTTATATTTTTTTTATTCTTTTTAAATTCAAGCTTATCATCATCAATTGTAATAATTAAATGATTTTTATTTTTCCATGTATAACTTACTAATTTATTTTGTATATAATAAGAAATATTTTCATCTGCTGCCGGATTTTGTATCAGTATTTCTGAAATTGGTAAAACTGTTGCAAAAATATAGAAAAATTTATGATAAGCCTGCAATATGTCTGATGAACTGCTGTCCTGATAACAGTTATCTCCACATTGTATCAGCATATTAGTA
>CAMEZN010000321.1 GCA_945947845.1 uncultured Mucispirillum sp.
TATATACTATATGGGGCTTTCCCACCAGACTGACCATATAAAAGCAGCAAGGTATTATATTAAAGCTTGTGAAATAGGTAATGGCAGAGCATGCTATATGATGGGTAAACTTTATTCTGAAAGCAGGATTATTCCAGAAGATATTGACCAGTCCGAAGCATATTATAAAAAATCAAATAAAATGCTTATAAAAGAATGTAATGCGGGTAATCCAGAAGCCTGCCTTTATGCTGGTGCATTATATTTATACAGCAAAGGAGTGCCCCATGATACAGAAAAAGCTCTTGAATATTTTGAAAAATCATGCAAAATGGATTATGCTTCTGGCTGCTACACTATTGGATACCTTTTAAATACAGGGAAATATGGTATTGCTAAAAATACTAATATGGCTTTAAGCTATCTTAATAAAGCATGCAGGCTTGGATATAAAGAAGCATGCATGCATAATAAATAATTATAATTTATAGACTAGATTTTTGTAAACAGATTAAAAATACTATTTTACATTTGTCATAATTGGTCTAAACTGCCAGTCCCATGTGTAGTTAGGGTTTGCTTTAATAACTAAAATATCTTTATCTATACTTATTTGTTTTGGGTCTTTTTCAAAAACTATACCTAAAATTTTCTGACAAACCATTTCTGCCCCTCTATATTTTGCATCATTTGATAAAGGTGCCTGATACATAGGTGTAAAATTGATTTTATTTCCCTGAATATTAAACTTACTAACACTAACATTTTCTCTAACAGCACAATAAGCATAATTATCAACAAATGCTAATATTATATTATCATTACCTATTAATCTATATGCTTTATTATTCAATTCAATACCGCCGCTATTATCAGCATATACTTTCGTTCCAAATGTGGTAAGTGATAACAGTAAAAATGTTACTGCTATAATTTTTTTGAAAAAGCTTATTAACATTATTATCTCCTTTTTATCTGCTTTTTATTTTACTTAATATTCTTAATATTTCAAGATAAAGCCAGATGATTGTTAAGATTAAGCCAAAAGCTGCATACCATTCCATATATTTTGGAAGATTCATTGATGAGCCCTGCTCTATAAAATCAAAATCAAGTATTAAATTTAAAGCAGCAACAACGATTATAACAGCATTAATACCAATACTTAATAAAGAATTACCATAAAACCATTCTGGACGGATACCAAAAAATGATATGATTAATAAAATAATATATGATATAGCTATTGCAGCTGTTGCTGTTATTATAACAGATTTAAATGTTTCTGTTGCTCTGATTATGCCTAATCTGTATAAAATAAGCATTGTAAAAAACGCAATCATTGTATAAGTAACAGCTTCAAAAACTATACCATTATACTGCTTATTTAAAAGTATGGAAAGAACTGTAACAACAATACTTTCTAATACTGCATAAACAATAGATAAAACTGGTGCAGTAGTAGGTTTAAATGTAATTATAAGCCCTACAATAAAAGCAGCTATGGCAGAAGCAGTGATTACTGTGCTTAAAGAACCATAAAAATTAGGCAGATAAGCAATAACTGCAAAGCTTGTCATAACAAAAACAAGCCCTAATATAAAAGTTTTCATTATTGAGCCGTTTACAGTCATATGGTCTGCACCATAACTGCGGTCAACCTTTTCAAATGCTCCTTCACTAAATACTGGATTACTCATTAAATACACTCCTTTTGCTTTTTATATTTCTAAAAAATTTGATACTGCAGCTTTTTGAAAGTCTGCATCATCAAGTAAATCTATTCTTTTTATATTATTAAAATGAACCTGTAAAAATGTAGGCACATCTTTTTCTTTAAATAATTTAATAGCCTGCACAGTAGCTTCTCCCGGACGGTATATTACTTTATTTGCAAACTCTTTTGGAATAAACTCTAAATCAAACATTAAGTTTATTAAGTCATCATGGTTTTGAGTTGTATAAAAGATAAGCCCGTCAACTACTCCTATACAGTCTCGTGTATAATCTATAACAGAGCGAATATATGACCTGATTTGGTATATCTCATTAAGTTCGCTTTGAGTAATAACAATTTCTGCAAACCTGTCCCTGTATATATAATAGCCTTCTGGTGTTTCCTGTCCATAAACTCTCACAGATAAACCAAGTGGCACATTTTGCTTTGCAAGCTCGTTTCTCTGTTTTAATTGAAATTTATTATTAATAATGCCATATTTAAGCATTAGTTTTATAAACTGCAAAAGTGCTGTTAATGTAATTCCGTCAATATCTTTTTCCTTACTTTCAACAGATGCAGGCTCTAATTTATCATTAAAAGAAGTTATAGGGTTTAAACCCCTTGGCTTTACTGCTACCAGATTATTATTTCTTAAAAATGGAAAGTGCATATCTGTAAAAAGTTTTGGTGTTGCATAATGGCAGCGGTTAAGCATATCAAGTGAAAATATCAGCTGGTTTGCCTTATCTGCATTTAAAAGCCTGAAAAAGTGAGTAATATCATAACTTTTACTACCGCGAGGCATAATCATTTCATACTGCTGTGTGCCTATTTCAAAATTAAGATACCTAAACATATCCATTTTTATTTCAGCACCATAACTGTCATTGCCTTCAATTAATACCATAACTCTTTCTATATCTCTGATTTTTAATTCAGAATATA
>CAMEZN010000322.1 GCA_945947845.1 uncultured Mucispirillum sp.
ACATGAATTTACATGGGTATTAAATAGTAAGATTGATGGTGATTATTCATGTATTCATACTCCATATAATAATACATATACTGATAGAATAGTAAGCCATGTATTAAAACATATTACAGAAAACCCTAAGGAATATTCTTATTTAGAACGGGGAAGTGATGAAAGGCAGTTTTGTGCTCCCCTTGTTAATCTTCCTGTATGCACATTATGCAGAACTAAATTTGGTCAATTTAAAGAATACCATACATCTAATGACAATCTTAATTTTGTTACTCCTTCTGGGCTTGGGGGGGGGCTTGATTATATTAAACAGTGTATAAATATCATAGAAAATGATGAATATTACATAATAAAAACAATTGGTGAGCCACAGCTTGGCAAATACGGCCTTTATCCAACAATAAGTCAAAAAGGAAGTGCTAATTTTACAAGAACTATGACAAATATTATTGCATATCTTAATGGAGATAATTCTTTATTAGACATTGCAGAAAAATTAAATATTCCTTTTAATAATATTCTTGAAATTATTAATAAATTAAACGATAATAATTTAATAAACAAAGCTGGTAATAAACATGGATAATATAAACCTTTCATCAGAAGAAAAAATATACTGGGAAAAAATATTTAATTCAGAATTTATCTTTGAAACAGGCTGCTATAAAACCTGTAATAGTTTTTGTTGCAGGTGGGACAGCCCTGATATGCCTTTTAGAATAATACCAAAAGGCGGCACATTATTTTATCTGCCAAAAGAATATGAATATATTTCTAAATATGGTAAAGTTACAGATATAGAGCCTTTTAAAATGAAAGCAAAATTTTTTGATAAAGAAATATATCTTTATTATAAACACTGTAATGATGATTCTAACTGTAATATAAAATTTTCTCGTTCATTATATTGTAAGCTGTATCCATTTTTACCAGTATTTGATATTGATGGAAATCTAACAAATATAAAATATATTTCAGTTTATGATGTAACTGCTGATATTATTGGACAAAAAACCCCATGTTATGTAATTGACTTAAAAGAAAAATATTTGAAATACTGGCAGGAAAATCCAGAAAAAATATCACTTTTAAAAGAGCCATATACTCTATTTTACCTGATGGTTGGTAATATTTTACATGATAACTATGTCCATACACTTACAAATAATCAAGAGTTAATGTCTTTATCTGGCAGCACATTTTGGAAAAAATGGGAAAAACAATATCTTGCAGGTAAACTTGTAGATAAAATACAGCTTGAAAAAGATATTGAAACACTCTATGCTGCAATTAATAAAAAATATAATTTTATTTATGAGGACTAAAAATATTTTATATTATATTTTTTCAATAAACATATGATATGAACTATCAACCGATTCTTTGATAACAGTGCTGTTATCATCAGAAATAGTATAATTAGTCCTGTCATTTCTACGAAGAAAAACTACCTTAAATCTATTGTTTAATATTTTTATAACTGCATGTAAATTAATATTATTTATATATATTCCCATATTTTTAAAAGAATAATTGTTATCATAAATATCTGTTTGAAGTCTGATGTTGGAAGAATTAATTTCTGATTTTGGTGTTAATAAGGAAATCCCCCCCCAACCATCACTCTATGAATTTCATCTATTGCTTTAATATAAATATCTTCATATACACACATTAAAACACCATGCTCTATTACTACATGGAAAAAATTATCCTGAAATGGCAGCTTATCAACAGATGCTGTTTCAATATGTCCAGTAAGATTACTTTTTTTAAATGAATTTTTTGCATAATTCACTGCTGTTTCTGAAATATCAATACCATAAACATTATATCCTAAACCTGCTAAATATCTGATATTAGAGCCAGAACCGCACCCTACTTCAAGTATATTTATATCTTCTGGTTTCATATTTGGATACTTCCTTTTATGAAAATTAATTAACTCTATAACAATTGAAAATGGAAACTGCATCATAGCTTCTTCTTGTTTCTTGCTGTATATATCTTCCCATTGATTTTTCATATAACACCGCCATTTTATTGATTTTAATACTATACATTATTTTTATTGTCAAGCAGCATGTATCAACACATAAAACCAAAAAATAATATTGAAAATTTATAATAAATAAGATATCATCATAATATCATATATGAGGACTAAATATGGATAATAAAAATATTAAAGATTTAATATATAAAATATTTGCAGACAATAATATTAACCTTCATAATGTTAACGAAAATGATTCTCTTATATCAAAGGGAATTGTTGATTCAATGGCATTTGTTAATATTCTTTTAGCTATTGAAGAAGAGCTTAATATAGAAATAGATTTTGAAAATATTGACATTAACTCTATTGTTACAATTAACAGCTTATGTGATGCTGTTTCTAAAATGGTTAATTAATTAAATCTATATATGAATATACAGCAATATTTATTAGAATCATTTAAAAAATATCACGGTTATAATGCTTTATTTACATATAATACATATTATCAATATAACCAGCTTGAAGAATTATCCTGTAAAATTGCAGATACAATTTTATCCATTGAATATGCTCAGCAGCCAGTAATAATTATTGGGTCAAAAAGTTTTTACACTCATGCAGCAATATGCGGCACAAT
>CAMEZN010000323.1 GCA_945947845.1 uncultured Mucispirillum sp.
AGTTTGGAATTTCAAGCCTTTGTAATTGTTTTAAATTACGAAGCGGCATTAAATCATCTATTTTTGTGCCTTGGTCTCCCATATCAATTAATTTTAAGTTAACAAACTGCTGCAAGCCTTCTAAACTTGTTATATTAGGGTCTTTACATTTAAGCATTGTAACTTCTTCGGCTTCTGCACAAGATATTGGCCATCTTTTAAAGCCAGTATATTCTCTTACACATTTTTCTAAGTATGTGCCTTCTGGAAATTTTACTAAATCCCATTTATTTTTGCACACACTAAAATCAGTAGCCTTCATAAACATTTCTTTTAAATGCCTGACGGTTGCATTATCACATGTGCAGTTTTGGCAAGTCATATCAAGTAAATTACCTGTATTTGTGTTATTATCTGAACTATTATCACTGCCAAAAATATTATCTATAATAGAACTATTATCTGTGGAGTTATCAGTTATATTGTCATTAGGGTTGTAGCATGAAGTGCATGAACAGTCTTCACCGCTTAAAAATTCTGTAAGTGTAGCGTTATCATATGTGCAGTTATCACAAGAACAGTTTCCAAACTCATCACAGGAACAATCACGGCATGTATATGAATTAAGAAGGCTTATAACATCTTGCACAGAAAGAGACTGCCCATAAGTTATGCCTTGTGTAAAAAATATAAAAAACAAACATAATGTAGTTGCAAAAATAAATTTATATGTTTTCATTTATTTTGTATCGGTAAAATTCAGAAAATATAAAGTAAAATTTCTTGTAATAATTATTTAATCAGTATAATATATTTAAGGCACAATTTTTGCTGTATTTTTAAGTATTACTAAATATGGGAGAACTGTATGAAAAAAAGATATATTCTAGCAGTGGTTATTTCATCATTATTTATATTATCTTCTTGTGCTAATAAGGCAGTTAAACCTGTTGTAAATGCTTATACATTAGAAGATTTAAATTACCCATGTATGAAAATTGATTTTTCTGACCAAATAAGGTATATAGATATGAGCACTGTCAAAGAAGAAGATAATATTGCATTATTATATAATCTTGCTATGCCGGGCTATGAAATAAATGTTGTAAAAATGTATGCACTAAAAGGCTCATTTAGTTTAGAAAGCCTGCCTTCGCTTTACGATAACCCTGCAAAACTTTTTGAAATAACAAATAATGAAAATCCTGATAAATCAGCTGTTATTGTGCTTGATGATAAAAAAGATGGTATATATTTAAAAGGTTCTGTTGGCTATTTTATTCAGTCAGACAGGATTGTTCGTGTTGATATAAACAGAGTTATCAAAAAAGCTGGCACTTTTAGATATTCTGGGCTTGATGAATGGCGAAATTCAACAATTGGTAAAAGAACATTAGAAAATATGAAAACTATTGTAGAAGCAGTATATGCAAGCATAACAACAACATCATGCCCTAATAAGTCAGACTTAAATAGTAACTGGTGGGATTAATAAAGTTTTATATCCACCTGATTATTTAATGTTATAGAAGTTTCTGTAATTATGCAGTCATAAGCCAGTATATTTACACCTTTTGATTCAGCAAGCTGTAAAGCCATACCAAATTCGTTATGAGTTTTATAATTAGGTGTAAAATATGCTGGTTTTTCCATTTGAATTACAAAAATAATATATGTATTATAACCATTTTCTTTTGCATCTATCAGCTCCATAATATGCTTTACCCCTCTTTCAGTAGGTGCATCAGGAAACATTACAATATTATTTTCTTCTAATGTTACACCTTTTATTTCTGCAAAAATTTTACTGCTTTTTGTTTCTGCATATACATCAAACCTAGACTGCTTATATTTATGTTCCATTTTAAGATATGATAATGGTTCGTTAAGATTTAATATATTTTTGCCGTTTTTTAAAGCTTCATAAATAACTTTATTTGGTGCTGATGAATCCATATTAATTAATCTTCCATTTTTATTAACAGTTATAAGGTCATACTTAGTTTTTCTACTGCTTTCTGGGAAATATTCCAAATAAACATCAGTATCTTTTACTAAAAGTTCTCTGCATCTGCCAGTATTTTTAACATGAACAACAGCTTTTTCATTATTGATTTCACATTCTGCAATAAATCTGTTTGGTCTGTTTTTAAAAACTGCTTTTATTATATTATTGTATATCATTTTTCTTCCTTATTTTTTTAACTGAAAATTATACTATATTATAATAAATATGTCAGTATATTTATATACTTTTATTAACACATTATCTTTTTTAGTAAAAGAATATTAAAAAACTTGACATTCATATAGAAATTGTGTATCTATATGTAATGAATAGCTATGCTTGAATGTAAATGATTTAGGGGAATGAATAATGAGTCAAAGTGGTGTTGTTAAGTGGTTTAATAACTCAAAAGGTTATGGTTTTTTAACTGATGAGAATGGAGCAGATGTGTTTGTTCATTTTTCTGCGATTCAAAGTGAAGGTTATAAAACATTAAAACAGGGTGATAGTGTTGAGTTTGATGCAATAGAGGGGGAAAAAGGTTTGCAGGCTCAAAATGTTAAAAAAATAAACTCAGCAGATTAGTTTATTTATTTTTTTGTATTATATTTGATTAGAAAAATTATAAGCTGAATGCTAATGAT
>CAMEZN010000324.1 GCA_945947845.1 uncultured Mucispirillum sp.
AGGAGATAGCTGAGATGAGAAGATACTATGACGAGGACATCAAGGCTAAGGGCGGCAACATCCCGCAGGCTCTCTATGATGAGCTAGACATGATTGAGGCTAACCTCAACAAGTAATTCTTCGGATCTACAAATTTTGCCCATACGATATATAAAAGGCTCTCCCTTGCGGAGAGCCTTTTTGCGTTGTTCCGACCGGATAATACCCTTGACAAATGGACGATTTTGGTGTAAAATATAATATATTAAGGAGTCTTGCTGCTCATGATATGCAGGTAACTGTTGTGCCAGCTGGATATGACCCTGTGAAAGTTATGGAAATGAAGCCAAACGGTGTGTTTTTATCAAACGGACCAGCAGACCCATCATCTTTACACTATGCAATAGATGCTGCAAAATATTTTACTGGCAAAGTGCCATTAATGGGTATTTGTTTAGGTCATCAAATAATGGGGATTTCATCAGGCTGCTCATGTTACAGGCTTAAATTTGGGCACCATGGACTTAACCACCCTGTAAAAAATTTATTAACTAATCAAGTAGAAATAACATCACAAAATCATAATTTTGCCCTTGATGTTAAAAATATACCATCATGTTTAGAAATAACTCATATAAATATGAATGATAATACATTAGAAGGTATCAGACATAAAACTGAGCCATTTTTTAGTGTTCAGTATCACCCAGAAGCTGCACCCGGACCAAATGATTCACTTTATCTTTTTGAAACTTTTAGAAAAATGATGGAGCGTTAAGATGCCTAAACGAAATGATATTAAAAAAGTAATGATTATAGGTGCAGGCCCTATTGTTATAGGTCAGGGTTGTGAGTTTGATTATTCAGGTGTTCAAGCATGCAAGGCTTTAAAAAATGAAGGTTATGAAATAGTGCTGGTAAACTCAAACCCTGCAACTATAATGACAGACCCAGAGTTTGCTGATAGAACATATATAGAGCCATTATCGGCTGATATTTTACATGAAATCATTAGAAGGGAAAGGCCAGATGCAATACTGCCTACTCTTGGTGGTCAGACTGCATTAAATTTAGCAGTAGAACTATATGATAAAGGTATCTTAAAAAGATATGGTGTAGAAATGATTGGTGCTTCTGTTAAAAGTATTAATAAAGCAGAAGACAGGCAGTTATTCAAAAAGACTATGAAAGAAATAGGGCTTGATTTACCGCGTTCAGGTTCAGCACATACTATGCAGGAAGCTGTTGCAGTTGCAGAAGCCATCGGCACATGGCCTTTAATAATTCGTCCCGGCTTTACTCTTGGCGGCACAGGCGGTGGTATAGCACATAATAAAGAAGAGTTCCAGCAAATAGTAACTCGTGGTCTTTTTGAAAGTAGAAATAGTGAAGTATTAATAGAAGAATCACTTCTAGGCTGGAAAGAATATGAAATGGAAGTGATGAGAGATAAAAAAAATAATGCTGTAATAGTCTGCTCTATTGAAAACTTTGACCCTATGGGTGTTCATACAGGTGATTCTATTACAGTTGCTCCAATTCAAACATTAACTGATAGAGAATATCAGGCTATGCGAGATGACAGCCTTAGAGTTATGGAAGCAATAGGGGTGGAAACAGGCGGAGCAAATGTTCAATGGGCAGTTAACCCAAAAGACGGCAGAAGGATAGTTATTGAAATGAACCCTCGTGTTTCCCGCTCTTCTGCACTTGCATCAAAAGCAACTGGGTTCCCGATTGCAAAAATTGCAGCATTACTGGCTGTGGGCTATACTCTTGATGAATTAATAAATGATATTACAGGTGAAACACCAGCCTGCTTTGAACCTGCTCTTGATTATATTGTTACAAAAATTCCACGATTTACTTTTGAAAAATTCCAAAAAGCTGATGCAACTCTGGGCACTCAAATGAAATCTGTCGGGGAAGCTATGGCTATCGGCAAAACATTTAAACAGTCATTCCAGAAAGCACTTCGTTCATTAGAAATTGGAAGAAGCGGGTTTGGTGCAGACGGTAAAGATGAAGTTTATGAAAAAATGACAGAAGAAGAATTAAATATTGCTTTGCAAGTGCCAAAAGCTGATAGAGTTTTTGCAGTAAGGGCAGCATTTAAAAAAGGGTATTCTGTTGATACTGTATATGAACATTCTAAAATTGATAAATATTTTTTAAGACATTTACAAGAAATTACAGCATTTGAAGATGAAATAAAATCTGCCGGCAGTTTGGATAGCTTATCAAAAGATAAAGAACTTTTTATTCAGGCAAAAGAGTTTGGTTTTTCTGATAAACAGATAGCATTTTTATTAAATACAACAGAAAAGGCTGTCAGAGATAAACGAAAAGAGATAAATGTTGCACCAAGCTATGCAGCTGTTGATACTTGTGCTGGTGAATTCTATGCAAAAACTCCATACTATTATTCATCATACAGTGAATATTCTGAACCTGCACGGCTTGAAAATAATAGAAAATCTATTATGGTATTAGGGGGCGGTCCAAACAGGATTGGTCAAGGTATAGAGTTTGATTACTGTTGTGTGCATGCTTCATTTGCATTAAAAGCAGCTGGGTATGACTGTATTATGGTAAATTCTAACCCAGAAACTGTTTCTACTGACTATGATATAAGTGATAA
>CAMEZN010000325.1 GCA_945947845.1 uncultured Mucispirillum sp.
AAAATCATTACTCATATCAAGAACATAAGCAATACCACCAGTCATACCTGCTGCAAAGTTTACCCCTGTATTTCCAAGTATAACAACTCTACCGCCAGTCATATATTCACAGCCATGGTCGCCAATACCTTCTACAACAGATACAAAACCACTGTTTCTAATAGCAAACCTTTCTCCAGCCTGACCATTTAAGAATATTTTACCGCTTGTGCCGCCATAACCTATAACGTTACCAGCTACCACATTATCTGATGCTTTAAATGTTGCATTTTTTGACGGTTTAACAATTATTTTACCACCAGAAATACCTTTTCCTACAAAGTCATTTGCTTCACCTTCCAAATTAAATGTGATACCGTGAGCTAAAAATGCACCAAAACTTTGCCCAGCACAGCCTTTGAAGTTTACATTGATAGTATCATCATCTAAACCTTTTAAACCGTATTTTTTAGCTACATTATGCGAAAGTTCTGTTCCAACTGTTCTATTAATATTTTTTATTTCTAAATCAACAGATTGTTTTTTACCTGTTTCTATACTTTCTTTAAATGGAGCTATCAGGTATTCTCTATCATAATTTTCAAGTTCATATGCTGATGAACCATTATATTTTATTTCTTTACCGCTTACAGTTTGCAGTATTTTTGAAAAATCAAGGTTTTTAGCTTTATAAAATTCTATTGCTTTATTCACCTGCAATAAATCGCTTCTGCCAATAGCTTCATCAAGAGTTCTAAGTCCAAGAGCAGCTAAATATTCTCTTACTTCTTCTGCTACAAACATTAAGAAATTTTCAATATATTCTGGTTTACCTGCAAATTTTTTCCGTAATTCTTTATCCTGAGTAGCAATACCAACAGGGCATGTATTTGAATGACACTGCCTCATCATTACACAGCCTAAACTAGCAAGAACAGTTGTTGCAAAGCCAAATTCTTCTGCACCTAAAAGGGCTGCAATAATTACATCTCTTCCTGTTTTTAACTGACCATCAGTTTGCAGCCTTACTCTGCCGCGAAGTTTATTTAAAACAAGTGTTTGTTGTGCTTCTGCAAGCCCTAATTCCCAAGGAAGCCCTGCATGTTTAATACTTGTTAATGGTGAAGCACCTGTTCCACCGTCATGACCGCTTATTAATATTACATCAGAATGAGCTTTTGCAACCCCTGCTGCAATTGTGCCAACACCTACTTCTGAAACAAGTTTAACAGATATTCTTGCTTCTGGGTTTGAGTTACGAAGGTCATATATAAGCTGAGCCAAATCCTCAATAGAATATATATCATGATGTGGTGGTGGCGAAATTAAGCTTACATTAGGCATAGAGTGTCTTAATTTTGCAATAAAGGCATCTACTTTATGACCAGGTAGCTGACCACCTTCACCCGGTTTTGCACCTTGTGCCATTTTAATCTGTAATTCTTTTGCATTGGTTAAGTATTCAATAGTTACACCAAATCTGCCACTGGCTATTTGTTTTATAGCACTGCTTCTAACTTCTCCTTTTTCATTAGGTTTATATCTTTCTGGGTCTTCACCACCTTCACCGCAGTTGCTCATACCACCTAATTTATTCATAGCAATAGCTATTGTTTCGTGAGCTTCTGGGCTTATTGAACCAAGAGACATAGCACCAGTTACAAATCTTTTTACAATAGATGATGCACTTTCTACTTCTTCTATTGGCACTGGAACTGCTGTTGCAAACTCAAATAGTCCTCTTAATGTGCATAAATGTTTTGACTGCTCATTAATAAGTTTAGCATATTCTTTATATTTTTCTTTATTATTTGCCTGCACAGCCTGCCTGAATAAAGTCATACTTTCTGGTGTCCATAAATGATTTTCACCATCTTTTCTATAATGATACTGGCCGCCTGATGAAAGCATATCATCATTATGTTCATCAGCTGCTTTTCTCCTCATTAATGCTTCATGCTCTATTTCTTTTAAACCAATACCATTAATGCGGCTTGCAGTGCCTGTAAAGTATTCTTTTATTATATCGCTGTTTAAACCAACTGCTTCAAAAAGCTGACCGCTTCTATAACTTCTTAAAGTAGAGATACCCATTTTACTCATTACTTTTAAAAGCCCTTTATCAACTGCTTTAACATAATTTTCAGTAGCTTTCACTCTATCTGCTTTTATTTCATTATCATCAACAAGAGCAGAGATACTTTCAAGAGCAAGGTAAGGGCATACAGCTGTTGCACCATACCCTAAAAGCAGAGCAAAGTGCATAATCTCTCTTGCTTCTCCAGTTTCTAAAATCACTGCTGATTCAGGGCGAATACCTGCTTTTGATAGTGCTTTATTAACTGCTGTAACAGCAAGCAGTGATGGAATAGGAGTATATCCTTCTTCTATATTTTTATCACTTAAAATTAAAACAGGGCAGCCTTCCTTTACTTTTGCAACAGCTATTTCTGCAATATTTTTTAAAGACTGTTCCAAATCATTTTTAAATGAAATATTTATTACAGCAGACTGAAAACCTTCTTCTCTAATATTTCTAAGCCTTTTAAGCTCATCACTTGTAATAATAGGTCTTGGAAGCTCAATCACCCTTGCATGATGTGCACCATCTTCT
>CAMEZN010000326.1 GCA_945947845.1 uncultured Mucispirillum sp.
TTGTTTTATCTGCATGTGCTGCCAAAAATAATTCATCTTCTGTTTTACAGCAGGAAAGCACAAGCACTGATACATCATCAGAACATATAGAAACTGATAATAATGTAGAAAAATATATTTATCAGCTGGAAGACAAACTCTATTTAGTCAGCCAGAAAATTATGGAATATGAAGCAGAAATCACAAAAGCAGAATCATATAAAAGAATGCTGCGATATCTTGGATATATTGAAAAAGAGCTTGATAAATCATTAGCTATTATAGATAATTATAAGCAAAAAAGTGAAAGTGAGTTTTATCAGCAGCATATTTTATATGTCCAGTGTGTATATAATGCAACAAAGTCATCATATCTTTATATGGAATCAGTTATTAAAAGTGAACAGGAAAACCAGTATATTAAATATCTTGATGAATTTAGAATAAAAATTAGAAATGATGCTGGAACTATATTCTTAAAAGATATGGAAAAATGCAATAAAATTAGCAGTATCTACACAAAAAATAAATAATTTTGATAATAAAAGACTTGCATAAATAAGATAAAATTGGTATACTTTAAATATAAAGTAAAAACGGGAGGACAAATATGTCTATATCTAATTCTATAAAAACAGCTGATTTTAAAGCAGAAAAACATGTGCCAACTATTAAAATTGTAAACCGTGATGGTGATACTGCTTATGTTGAAGTATCTGTTGGTTCTGAAATTGCTCACCCTAACACAACTGAGCATTTTATTGCTTATATTGATTTATATTATAAAGGTGAAGCAGCTATCCAGCATATCGGCAGAGCAGAATTTTTAGCTCATGGTGAATCTCCAAAAGGTGCTAACCAAGGTCCACTTCATACAGAACCAGTTGCATTATTTAAATGCAAACTTACTGCTCCGGGTGTGCTCCATGCTGTAAGCTACTGCAATATTCATGGTTTATGGGAATCTGAATTAGCTATATAACAAAATAAACTGGTGGGCTTAATAAAGCCTTTGGGGGTTGTTCTTTGGAACAGCCCCTTTTTTATTTGAATTTATTTTTGAAAATAATAAAAACCTATATAATATACTTATAATATCTTACTTTTTGGTGTTACATTAAACATTCTTTTATATTCTCGTGTAAACTGGCTGATACTTTCATAACCTACTTTAAAAGCAGCTTCTGAAACTGTTGCATTTTCATACTGTATTATTCTTGAAGCTTCTAAAAGTCTTAATGATTTTTGATACTGTATAGGGCTTAATGTTGTAACCATTTTAAAATGACGGTGAAATGTAGCTGGCGACATATTTACCATTTCAGCTAAGTCATTTATACTAAAACGTTTATAATAATTTTCTTTTAAATAATTGATTGTTTTTAATATTTTATTATTTTGGCTTGATGTGATTGCAAAAGGAATTAGTTTTTCCTTTAAATCTGTTTTCAGTAAAAAATAATATATTTCTTTAATAATAAGCGGAGATAGTACTTTCATATCATTATCAGACATACTAAGAAGATTAGCAAGCCTAATAAAACATTCAACAAGCTCTCTTCCTGCATCTATTCTGCCAAGACTGGAATAAGATTGAGTGATGGCTGATGTATCTACATTATCAAGTAAATGGATTACTTCTGTCATCAGCTGCATATTAACAGTCAAAACCATGGCCACATATGGAGTTTCTTTATTTGCTTTTAATACATAGCTGGAACAAGGCATTGGTGCTCCCTGAAATACTATCTGCCCCTGCTTATAATCTATAATTTCACTGCCTGCTGCATATCTTTTTTCTCCCTGAACAGAAAATATTAGTATTGGCTGCTGCAAACATACTTCTGACTGAACAGGATTATCCCGCTTCACGATTAAAAGACCATCTATATTAGTATTATATGATTTTGATTCAGGCATTAATGGAAGCAGTGCTTCTAACAGTCTATGTTTATTTGCTTCAAAATAATTTTCCACATTTATCTCCATAATCTTATATTATGTATAGTATATATTTTTATCAATAAAGTCTACTTTTTAATAATATTATGCAAAAAAATAACAGGATTGTATCTTTTCTATTTATTATTACAGTATTATATTATAAATTGAATAAGTATAAAGGAGGATTATATGTCAGAAATATCAAGAAGAAATGTATTAAAAGCAGGGATTATTGCACCAGCAGTATTATCTAGTATTACAGTTGATGATTTATATGCAAAAGAAAACCAGTCAATAGTATATATGACAAAAGATTTAAGCCCGGAAGGTCTGAAAAAAATATATTCGTATGTTAGTAAAAATATTACTGGTAAAGTGGCTGTAAAACTGCATACTGGTGAACCGCATGGTCCGAATATTATACCACCTGCATGGGTAAAAGAATTTTTAACTGTTATAAGTAATCCTTCTATTGTAGAGTGTAATGTGCTTTATCCTAGCCCAAGGCAGACTACAAAAGGTCATTTAGAAACACTAAAAACTAATGGCTGGACATTTGCTCCTGTTGATATAATGGATGCAGAAGGAGAAGTAAATCTGCCTGTAAAAAACGGGAAACATTTTAAAAACATAGCTTTTGGTAAAAATATTTTAAACT
>CAMEZN010000327.1 GCA_945947845.1 uncultured Mucispirillum sp.
ATGAATATAATGTATCTGACGAACAGGCAAAAGAATATTATGATAATAATGCTAAGCTCTATGATAAAAAAGAAAGTGCTGATGTTAGTTTAATTTATATTACTGCTAATATGAATGACAATAAATCTATTGAAACTGCAAAATCAAAAGCTGATGAAGCATATAATGAATTACAGGCTGGTAAACCATTTGCAGAAGTAGCAGATAACTATACAGATAAAAACCTTGTATCTGCTGACGGCGGACACTTAGGTATTGTTGAAAAAGGCAAATTGGAAAAAGAAATAGAAGATGTTGTTTTTGCAACACCTAAAAATACTTTCTCTAAACCAGTGCAAATTAAAAGCGGATATATTATTGCATATATAAATGATTTAATGCCTGCAAAAAAATATACTTTTGAAGAAAAGAAAAATGAAATAAAAGATATTATTAAAAATTCTTCTTCTGCTGAACTTTTTAATAAATATCTGCTTAACGAATTCCAAAAAATAGCAGATAATGGCAGCATTACAGCAGTTCAAAATGCAAATCCTGATTATAATGCAGATATTACAGAGCTTGACTTTATCGCTGAAAATGCAATATTCCCAGTAACTGCTGTTGCTATTAAACCAGAAGTAAAAGAATCATTATATAAACTTAATAAAGGCGAATTAAGCCAAATAGTGCTTGATGGCAGTATGGCTTATATATTTGAAATTGTTGACAATAAACCTTCATATATTCCAGAAATGGATAAAATAAAAACTCAACTTGTAATAGATTATAGAGTTGATAAAACTACAAAAGAAGGTATTAAAGCATTAGAAAGTGATTTAGCTGGCAGTGGGTTTGAAAAAACTGCTTCTAAGTATAATGCTCAAATAAATAATGTATCATTTGTAAGAGAAAATGCTGATTTAGAAAAAACTTTTAAAAATGATGCAGCATTGATAGAACAAATTACTAAAACTAAAAGCGGTAACTTTTTACAAAAACCTTTCCTTTTAGATAACAACTTTTATATATTTAAAATTGCAAAAATTACAGCACCTGATAAAGATGGGCTTAAAAATGATAAAGAAGCGATTTCAAACTATATATCTACATTGAAAGGAAATGCTGCTATTGAAGGTTTTACTGCAAAAGCATTAGAAAAAGCTGATGTTAAATTTAATCAAGACTTTCTTAAAAGTATGAATATAGTTATGCCTTAACAATTATAAAATATCTTGTTATAAGGCTTTAAAGTTTTCTCTTTTATAAAATATAAGTATTATAAGATTGGCGAAAAACTGTTTCGCCAATCTTTTTTTAAAAAAAATAAAGAACATGTTTCTATTAAATATATCTAAATACCTTTAAATACTTAATGTTTAGCTATAAAGAAGGATATCCCTGAAAAATTATACACTATTTATATCACTTATAAGATACTGCATATATAAATATTTCTTATATATATTGCAAAATGATTTTATTTAGAATAACAAAGACTTTTTTGATAATCCAAGCTTTAAGTTAAAGGTATAAATAAATGAAACTATTGCGGTATTACATATCATACTAAATAAGATATATTTTTATTGAAAATCATATATATTATTCTGAAACAAAGCAAAATGTAAAGATTATAAAATAATGAATAATTAATAAAAACAAGCTAATTACAATCAAGTAATAATCTATATTTCTTTAATACTAAGAAAATAATACATGTATACTGTATATAAAATAAATTAATCAGTATATTAATTAAGATGATTAACACATAAACTTATTGAAAGGCTATACTGCAAAACTATTTATAATTATATATACTGCTTTTTAATACATTCATATGCTTAATAAAATATAAAAACCCCACTTGTTACTCTAACAACAAATGGGGTGCTTTATAATTGATATAATGTTTAATATTATTATTTGACTTCTATTTCAACACTTGCTGTAACAGGTTTACTATCAACAGTATATACACTGTTTGGTATAACAGTAATAACTGCTTTCCCTGCTTTTTTTGCATAAGCATAGCCGTCAATAATATCTACTATATTTTTATCACTTGTTTCCATTTTATATGATTCTACTTTTCCACCAAGACAGCCAGCTTGATGATTAACAGAAGCTTCTATCAATCTAGGTCTGCTTCCTAAATATAAGTTGTATTTTAATTCATCAGCATTTAATATATCTATACTTGAAGCTGGGCATATTTTATAGCCAGTAGGAATCATACTTTCATCTGCAACTACTTTAACAAAAATATGCACTGGTTTTATTTCATTATTTCCAAGCACTTTAACTTCAACAACCCCTTCACCTAAACTTTGAGCATGTATTAACTTATCAGTTGTTGAATAATAGATGACTCCCGGATATCCAGCAATATCAGGAGTATTTATTTCTAAACTTTCTGCTGGTATTGTTGAATTAATTGGCATATAGTTTACTGCTGCTAGTGGGTCAAATGTATCTCCATCTTTTAAACTCATATATACTTTAAAGTTTTCTCCATCTGGCATAATCATATTATAAGGTTCTACTAATGATAAATATTCTGGAAGTGATGCTGAATTATTATCATAAGTAT
>CAMEZN010000328.1 GCA_945947845.1 uncultured Mucispirillum sp.
CATTCTATCATTTTTTGCAAATGAAATCCCATTTTTTAAAAGCAGTTTTGAAGAATCATTTGTGCCGTCAGTATTAGACATCAATTCTATTTGTATAGTCTGCACATAAGGTGCAATATCCAGCCTAAAATTATATAAAATTTTTCTTAAAGCATTTTCATATAATTCACCTTCTGTCTGTGGTGAAAAAAGACTATCTGAACAGCCATAAGTTGAATCTTTACCTTTGAATTCTTTTGCATACACTACTTGTCCAGTTGATATAGAAGTAAGTTTTGGTGTTACATTTATAAGCATATCTCTGCTTTCACAAGGCACTGTATATTCTCTATAATACTGGCATTTTCCGTCAACATAATTTACACATTTTGACCTAGTTTCATAAGAACGAGTAACATTATAAGTAGATTGCGCATGACCTGCCCACACTGCCTCTGCTCCAACTAGTTGCCCAAAATCTACAATTGTGTCTGGGTTTGCCATAGTCATCTGGAACTGCTGTTCTTTTATTATTTTATCAATATTTACTCTATCTACAACAGAATACTGTTTTTTATTATTAACTTCTGCTTTAATCACCACTGTTTCAAGTCTGCTGGAAATATCTCTTCCTTTGTTACCTGAAAAGTCTAAAAAAGCAACTGTTTTATATTTTGTTACTTCTGTTGCTCCTGCAGGAATAAGTTTTGATGCACTAATTTTTGTAGCACAACCTGATAATATAAATGTAGAAAGTAAAACTAAAATAAAATTCTGCAATAAGTGCCGCATGGCATAACCCTCCTGTTTTTTCTAAATGGTAAACCTATTTCTCCACATATTAAACTACCGTTTTTATTTATTAAATCTCCAAAACAATCCATAGAAATATTATATATAGAAAGTGGTGATAATCCAGATGTATATGAATTTATTAAAATAAATTTTGGATTATCAGATAAGATATTTTTACAAGCTACTAATAAATCCCATAAATCTTTTTCTAATTTCCAAACTTCACCAGAAGCACCTCTGCCAAATGACGGTGGGTCCATAATAATAGCATCGTATTTCTTATTTCTCCTTTCTTCTCTTTGTATAAATTTCATACAATCATCAACAATTAACCTGACTTTTCCATCTGGAACCTTAGATAACTGCATATTTTCTTTACACCAGCTTACACTGCCTTTTGAAGCATCAACATGGCATACATTAGCACCAGCTAATGCAGCCGCAACAGTTGCTGCTCCTGTATATCCAAAAAGATTAATAACATTTGATGCTTTTTTTTCTTTTATAGTATTTATTATCCAGTCCCAATTTGCTGCTTGTTCTGGAAAAAGACCTGTATGTTTAAATCCAGTAGGACGAACTTTTAGAACCATATCATTATAATTTACATTCCATGAGTCAGGTATAGACATATTATGAAATTTCCACTGACCACCGCCACTGGAACTTCTTATATAAACAGCATCTGCTTTTGACCATAATTTATCATCACTTTTTGCCCATACAGCCTGCGGGTCTGGTCTTAATAGAAGATACTTATTCCATTTTTCTAATTTAACACCATTGCCAGAATCTATTAATTGAAAATCTTTCCATTTATCTGATATAACTAACTCTGATTTCAACAGGATACCGCCCTGCCAACTATTTCGTTAAAGTTAGCTATATTTTTACGTTCTAAATATTCATCAAGCCCTTTTGCAGTTTCACTGCATACATTGGCATTTATAAAATTTGCTGTTCCTATCTGCACAGCAGAAGCACCAGCTAAAATAAATTCAGCAGCATCTTTCCAGTTACCTATTCCACCAATACCTATAACAGGAATTTTAACAGTTTCATATACTTCTTTTACCATTCTTAAAGCAACTGGTTTTATTGCAGGACCACTTAAACCACCAGTAACATTTGCAAGCACTGGTTTCATTCGTTCCACATCTATTGCCATACCAATAAGAGTATTAATTGCTGAAACAGCATCTGCACCACTTTCTTCACATGCTTTTGCAAATGGTCTTATATCTTGAACATTTGGTGAAAGTTTTACTATTAAAGGCTTATTATTTATAACTTTTTTACAAGCAGATACAACTTGTTCAACAGCTTTTGGACTTGAAGAAAATGAAATACCACCTTCTTTAATATTAGGGCATGAAATATTCATTTCAAGCATATCAACCCTATCAGCACTATCCAGCATTTTTGCAACTTCTACATATTCATCTATTGTTTTACCCCAAAAATTTACAATAATACGAGTATCAAGACTTTTTAAAGCAGGAAGTTTTTCTTTCAAAAATTTTTCTACACCAACATTTTGCAGTCCAATAGCATTAAGTAAGCCAGAATAAGTTTCTGCAAGCCTTGGCATTGGGTTGCCAAAAGTCTCATTTAAAGATATACCTTTAACAGATATTCCACCAATTTTTTCTAAATCAGTAAATCTTTTAAACTCTAATCCATAACCAAAAGTGCCGCTTGCAGCAATTATTGGATTTTTAAATTCAACACCACATATTTTAGTTTTTAATCTATCCATAATATCACCTAATAAGAGAATCCCAGTCTACAATTGTTC
>CAMEZN010000329.1 GCA_945947845.1 uncultured Mucispirillum sp.
TATAAAAAAATCCTGCATAAATATTCCACCGTTTTAATTTTGAAAAAATTTTTCTTTTGTTCATTTAATATTGTTGACCTTATTTAAATAATGTATTATGCTACTATTTATAATGAAATTGAGACTATTTGTAAATAGAAATTCAGTCTCTAAATTGGAGGAAGACGATATGAGCAGCTACAATGCTTCAACAGACTATTTAAAATCCTATGGAATCAATAACCCAAAAGCTATTTATTTAAATATGCCAACAGAAGCTCTTTATGAAGAAGCTATTAAACGCGGCGAAGGTCATGTGGTAAAAGGCGGTGCAATGGTTTTTGAAACAGGTGCACATACAGGGCGTTCTGCTCAAGATAAATTTGTTGTAAGAGAATCTACTTCTGAAAAAGATGTTAACTGGGACTCTTCAGCTGCAAAAGAAGCAAGTGAAGCTCAGTTTAATACACTTTATAATGATATGATGGCTTTTTGTGATGGCAAAGAATTATTTGTTCAAGAATTATATGCTGGTGCAGATGAATCATGCCGCCTGAAAGTTCGTGTTATTGGCGAATTTGCATGGCATAATATGTTTGCTCGCAATATGTTTATATGTGAAAAAGATTTATCTAAATTAAAAGGTTTTCAAGCTGACTTTACAGTTATATATCTTCCTAATTTCCAAGCAGATACAGCAAAACACGGCACTCGTTCAAGCACAGTTATTATGTTAAACTTTGCTAAAAAAGTAGTTTTAATAGGCGGCACTCAATATGCTGGTGAGCTTAAAAAATCAGTATTTACTGTTATGAACTACTACCTTCCAAAACAAGGTATTATGAGTATGCACTGCTCAGCAAATATCGGTGAAAAAGGCGATACTGCTATCTTCTTTGGTTTATCTGGCACAGGTAAAACAACACTTTCTTCTGACCCTAAACGTGTTCTTATTGGTGATGATGAACACGGTTGGAATGATAAAGGTGTATTTAATATAGAAGGCGGCTGCTATGCAAAAGTTATCAAACTTTCTAAGGAAATGGAGCCAGATATATACAGAACTACTCATTCTTACGGCACAATATTAGAAAATGTTGTTTATGACCCAATAACAAGAGAAATAGATTTAGACAGCGATAAATTAACTGAAAATACTCGTTCATCTTATCCGCTTACTCAAATGCCAAGAATTTCTCCTGATAATAAAGGCGGTCAGCCAAAAAATATTATTTTCTTAACTTATGACGCATTTGGTGTTCTTCCACCTGTTGCAAAACTTAACTTAAACCAAGCAATGTATCACTTTGTTTCTGGTTACACTGCAAAAGTTGCTGGAACAGAAAAAGGTGTTAAAGAGCCAACAGCTACTTTCTCAACATGTTTTGGTGAACCATTTATGGTATTCCACCCATTCTACTATGCTAAAATCTTAGCTGAAAAAATGAAAGCTAACGGTGTTAATGCTTACCTTGTTAACACTGGTCTTTTTGGTGGTAAATATGGTGTAGGTCAACGTTTCTCAATTAAAGATACAAGAGCAATCGTTAATGCTATCTTAGACGGTGAAGTTGATAAAGGTGGTTTCCATGAATGTCCAGTATTTGGTTTTGGTATTCCTAATTCTATTCCAGGTGTTAACCCTGAAATATTAGACCCATCAAAAGGCTGGAAAGACCAAGCTGAATACAATGCGGCTCTTAAAGATTTAGCATCTAAATTCGTTGAAAACTTTAAAAAATATCCATCAAACGATATGACAAGCGAAGTTTTAAAAGGTGCTCCAAAAGCATAAGTATAAAATTACATAATTTTATATACATAATAAGGCATGTAGAAATACATGCCTTATTTTTATATTATAATATATTCATCATTTTTATATACCTGCACATCATATTTGCTGACTGCTGTTCTTTTTAACTTAATTTTTTAAATCTAATCTATAACATTATTTAGAAAGAATATGATAAGCCTAATAAATCTAACAATTTCACACAATACCGTTAAATTTTTTTTGATATTTAAATATAATCTCAAAGGCTGTCTTAATAATAACAGTAATATTTTATTTTTCTTGCATTTTTTATAAATTATGCTAGATATTTATATTGGAATAATATAAAGTAATAAGAATTATTAATTAAGTTTTGTAAAGATAAATGGAGATATATATATGAAAAAGATGACTGGCAGCCAGATAAGAGCTGCATTTTTAAAGTATTTTGCAGATAATAACCATACAGTTGTTTCATCATCAAGTCTTGTGCCCCATGATGACCCAACACTGCTTTTTGCAAATGCAGGTATGAACCAGTTTAAAGATATTTTTCTTGGAAAGGAAACAAGAGCTTATAAACGAGCAACATCATGTCAAAAAGTTGTTCGTGCAGGCGGTAAACATAACGATTTAGAAAATGTGGGCAGAACAGCCCGCCACCATACATTTTTTGAAATGCTTGGAAACTTCTCTTTTGGCGATTATTTTAAAAGAGATGCAATTAATTTTGCATGGACATTTTTAACAAAAGAATTAGAGCTGCCTGTTGAAAAATTATTTGTAACAGTTTAT
>CAMEZN010000330.1 GCA_945947845.1 uncultured Mucispirillum sp.
GACAGGTGAAGTTCAAAACTTAGGCACTCAAAAATATGTTGATTTTGATACAATAACAGACGGCACAAAAACTATTACTATTAAAGCAGTTTCAGATACTATATTATCTTCATCTATTACTGGCACTACATCAGGCACTTTTGCTTCTACAACAACAGGCTGGGAGTTAAATAATAATGAAGTTTCTGCAATGACTACTGTTACATTTAACCCAGATACATGCACAGGTCCTGCATCTGATAGAATAAGAGTAAATGGTCTTAACAGCACAACAAATTATCCATACCTGTATCTCTATGGAACTGGAACTGCCACTAATGGCCAAGCATGCTCAAATAAATACCCTCTTCAAGCAAACTAATTTATTAGATAAACAAATATGCGGCAGAAATGATTCTGCCGCATTCTTTAATACACTAAATTATCTCTTTTAAAATTTATTATTTTATTATATAACCTAAAATATTATATTTTTAAGGTTATTTTATGAATAAAGAAAACTTTAATAATTTTATTAATAAATGGTATGGTCAGGTGCTGTTTACCCTTATATCTGCCCTGCTGTTAATAGCTTCTACTGCTGGTTTTGGTCTATCTTGGACAGTATTTTTTGCATTTATCCCTATTTTATTTGCCTTAGATGCAGATAAAAGCCGCCCAGTAATCACAGGCTGGCTTTTAGGGTTTTTATACTGGTCTGTCTGCCTTTCGTGGATGATGATAACATTCGGATATTTTGGCGGTGCACCACTTCCTGCTGCCTTTGGGTTATTAATGTTTATTGCTATCTCTGGCGGGTTTTTATTTTTTGTGCCATTTACTTATACTGCTGCTAAAATCAGCAAAAATCCTGTTATTCTATCTCTTATTTTTGTTATGCTTGAAGCTGTAAAAGGCAAAGTATTTTTTGGCGGTGTGCCTTGGCTGAATCTGGCACAGTCCCAGTATGAAAATTTTTTAATAGTGCAGAATGTTTCTGTTTTTGGTGAATATGGACTTTCTTTTATCATAATGCTTATAAATTTCTTGTTATACTATGTTATAAAAGATTATAAAAACAAAAAAAACTATTATATGCTTGCTGCTGCCATAATCATAATGATACTTCCGGGCATATATAGAGCAGCAAACCCTGTGCCTTATGCTGAAACAAAAAAAATAGCAGTTGTGCAGCCAGCATATCAGCAGGAAATTAAGTGGGATAATAATTACAGAATACAAATAATAAATGAAGTAAACAGCCTTGTATTACAGGCTTATAATGCTGATGTAGATATGATAGTGCTTCCAGAAAGCTCATATCCTGCAAAAGTGCTGTCTACTGATATGATAATGTCTGTTCTTAATAAAGTCTCTGAAAAAACACCTGTGATTTTTGGTGCAGATAGAAGAATAAATATTGATAATGAAAGCAGACTTTTTAATACTATGGTGCTTCTTGATAATAAATCACTTTCTTATTATGATAAAAGGCACTTAACACCTTTTGGAGAATATTTCCCCTTTGAAAAACTGCTTGCCCCAATAAAAGAATTCTTTTTCGGTCCGGGCAGTATGTTCAGCCCCGGTGAAAAAGCAACAGTGCTTACATCATCTAAAACTGGAATTAATGCAGCACCTGTAATATGCTTTGAAAGTGCATTCTCCTCACTTACTGGCGAACCTGTCCGCATGGGAGCTAATTTACTTGTGATTATCTCAAATGATACATGGTTTGGTAAAAATCAAGGCAGAATCCAGCATTTAGCAGTTGATACAATCCGTTCAGTAGAATACGGCAGAAGTGCTGTCAGGGCAACACAAGATGGAATAAGTGCTTTTATTATGCCAGATGGCAAAATACCTTTAAAAGAAGATAAACAAATACCTGCTATATTAATTTATGATGTGCCTGTAACTAATTTTATGACATTTTACAGCCTTGCAGGTAATATTTGGATTGCAATTCTTATACCTTTGCTTTATTATCAATTAAAGAGAAAAAAGAAAAAGGATAATTTAAATGGATAACCAATACATTCTTATAAGCCTGAATTACTTTGAAATATTAATTGTTGCATTAGTCTTAATGTATGCTTTTTTATTTACTGAAAAAAAGTATTTTACTAAAATGATAGTTTCTGCTATTAATAAGTCAATACTTTGGCTTAGAAGTATTGTTAATAATAAGAAAGATAATCATGACACTAAGTCTGATGATATGGAGGAAAAATAATGGGCAGCATAGGACCATGGCAGGTTATTTTAATACTTTTAGTAGTAGTATTACTTTTCGGAGCAAAAAAACTCCCACAAATAGGCAAAGGAATGGGGGAAGCTCTTAGAAATTTCAAAAAATCTGTTAATGATATTGACGATGCAACAGATATTACTCCTATTGCATCAAAAAGAAATGAAGATATATCTAAAACAGAAACTCGCAGCGAAGAAAAAAAAGACGCTTAATCTAATTTAAACACAATATACTTTTGTATAATAAAGGCTTTAAGTGTAAAACTAAAAGCCTTTATGTGTTTTAAAGCTAT
>CAMEZN010000331.1 GCA_945947845.1 uncultured Mucispirillum sp.
GCTGCTGTTTTGGTTGAAGAAAGGCGGCAGCATATAGAAGATATAAGAAATCAGGCTGAAAATATTAATGCAGAAATAAAAACTGGCGATGATGAAGTTCGGAAATATGAGCTTGATTTAGCAGGCATCACTTCTGTTTTAGAAGCAAGTGCTTCTCAGTATATGGAAAAATATGGTGTAGAAATATCTCATGATTATTTGACTTATGCTGATAAAGAAAGAGAGCCAAGAAAAATTAAAGAAGAAATGAATAGAATTGAAAGCCGTTTAGATGATTTAGGACCTATTAACTTAAATGCGTTAAATGATTATAAAGATGCAGAAGAAAGATATAAATTTTTAACCGACCAAAGAAATGATTTAGAAGGCTCTATTGACGATATAAACTCATTTATTAATGAAACAGATGAAGCTACAATCAGAATGTTTGAAGAAACATTTAATTCTGTTAAAGATAAATTTGTAGAAGTCTTTCATATACTATTTGGAAATGGAGAAGCCGAGCTTAAATTAACTGACCCAGATAATATGCTTATAAGCGGAGTGGAAATATATATTCAGCCGCCGGGTAAAAAATTGCAGCATATGGGGCTTTTATCAGGTGGTGAAAAAGCTCTTACGGCTATGACTTTATTATTTGCATTATTTTTACAGAAGCCTACTCCATTTTGCTTTCTTGATGAAGTAGATGCACCACTTGATGATGCAAATGTTGAAAGATATGTTGGTATGGTAAAAGCTTTGTCTGATAAAACTCAGTTTATACTTATTACTCATAACCACAACACAATGAGTATTGCAGATTCTATTTATGGTGTTGCTATGCAGGAATATGGAGTATCCACAATATTATCTGTTACACTAGAACAGGTAGCAAGAGCAGGAAGGTAGTAACTATGTCAAATACTGTATATATAATTAGTGTATTTATTTCTGGAATGGTATTTGGTGCACTTTTTGTGTGGTTTATTACGAAACTTTCAAGCAGGCGAAGTGAAGAAAAGTTTAATGCTGCTCTTGATGAAGCAACTGCACTTTTAAAAAGCAATTTCGCAGAAATCTCTCTTGATACTTTATCAAAAACAACTGATATGCTTTCAGGCAGGCTTAAAAGTGAAAGAGAAATATCTGCAAAAGAAATCAGCGGTCAGAAAGAGATAATAGAAAAAAGAATAGAAACATTAAACAGTGAGCTTTTAAAATTAACTGGGCTTATAAATACTATGGAAAATGCAAGAAATATGCAAATGGGTGAGTTGAAAAGTATTATAGATGACAGCAGAGCAAAAACCAGCGAGCTTTTCCATGTAACCAATGGTTTAAAAGAAACTCTTTCATCAAAACAGGACAGGGGACAGTGGGCAGAACGTATGGCAGATGATGTGCTTAATTATGCTGGGCTTAAAGAAGGGATAAACTATATCCGCCAGCATAAAAATGAAGCTACTGGTAAACGGCCTGATTTTACTTTTTTACTTCCTAATGGAACAACTTTAAATATGGACGTTAAATTCCCATATGAAAATTATAAAAGATATATGGAATCACCAGAAAATGAAAAAGCATTTTATGCAAAAGAATTTATCAAAGATGTTAAAAATCATATAAAAGCAATTTCTGGCAGAGAATATATTGATACAGAAAACGGCACAGTTAATTGTGCTATAATGTTTATCCCTAATGAAAAAATATATTCATTTATATTTGAAACAGCTCCAGAGCTTTTAGATATGGCTTCAAAAGATGGTGTTATGATATGTTCGCCTGTTACAACTATATCAGTGTTAGCTGTTATCAGGCAGGCAGCAGAAAATTTTGCTATGGAAAAACGGGCAAAAGAATTAATGCAGGCAATGGGCTCTTTCCGTAAAGAGTGGATAAAATATTCTGATGGATTTACAAAACTTGGAGATTTAATAGGAAAAGTATCATTAGAGTATGATTCTTTAAGGACTACAAGAAATAATAAACTAGAATCATCAATGAATAAATTAGAAGCATTGAAAAATGATGAAATTGAATAAGTATTGGTAATTTAATAAATTAATTAATAAAGTATTATATTTTATATGGGTGATTTATGGCAATTTATTCTTATTCTCCTTATGAAATACAAACTGTGGAAGAGCACATTATAAAGTATTTTGGTAATCCTGTTAAAAAAATTCCTGTAAAAGAATGTAAAAATCTTGATTTTCATCTTATTTATATTATTCCTACTTAGTAAACTTCCAGCATTTCAATGTATAAAACTATTTGTAATATTGTTTATTGATGATAAACTTATTGGTGCATTAAGATGCAGTATATTAATGGAAGATATTATTGATTTTATACATTTATACTGCTATACTGCTTTAAGGGTATAGCAAGCAGTATAAAAGGTGAATTCTATGATACTATGAAATACTATGTTGTTAAATATTTTGTTGGTATATATATATGATAAAGTATAAATTTATTAAGGAATAAAATTAAAATATATTTACAATTATATTAATATTGTGATATTTATTAGTATGT
>CAMEZN010000332.1 GCA_945947845.1 uncultured Mucispirillum sp.
CTCAAAAAATAAAAGGCTTGCAGAAATAGAGAAGATACTAGATGAAGGCAGGCAGTCATATTATACTAAAAGACTGAAAATAGAAGGTGGTTTTTTTGTATTATTTCTATTTTTAGTTATACTTGCCTTAATGTTTCATCTGCATGATATGACTATCATGGTTGTAAATGCAACAAATATTGAGCTGCCATTTGAAGCACGGATAATGTTTATTAATCTGCAAATTCAGTTTTTAGTGGGAGTTGCAGCCATAGCACATATAATAGGTGTATTTGTTACATCATACCGTATTTACTCAGTTTACCATATTAATAATGCAGATAAGGATTTAATGACTGGCTTATATAGTAAAGCAACAGCAGTAGATTATGGTGCAACAGTTATTAATAATAAAAAAGATTTTCCAGATACATATTTTATGATTTTTGATATTGATAATTTTAAAGCTATTAATGATACATATGGTCATTTAATGGGTGATAAAGTTATTATTAATATATCACGGTTTTTGGAAAAACATTTTGGCACTTATGGTTTAGTATCTCGTTTTGGCGGCGATGAGTTTGCTGTTTTTGTTACAAGAGAGCTTGGGGAAGATGATATAAAAAGGAAAATCAAAGATTTTCAGTCTGATGCAGCAAGTATATACCTTGGTAAAGAGAAATTAGTTACATGTAGTATTGGTATATGCCATATAGATGATGAAAAAAACTTTGATGAAGTATATAGAAAAACAGATGAAATGCTTTATCAAGTCAAAAGTGCAGGCAGAAATGGTTATAAATTTTATAAAAAAAGGTAGTAAACAGGTAAAAAAACAAATAAATTTATAATTTTATAAAAGAAAAACTTGCCAGCTTTGAAATATAATGATATTAGATATAGATTGTATTATCTTTTAACAGGGATAAAGTCTGAAAACAGGGAGCTGATAAATAGATGAGTTGTAAAGTTATAGCAGTGGCGAACCAGAAAGGCGGAGTTGGTAAAACAACTACGGCAGTAAACCTTTCTGCATCACTTGCAGTAGCAGAAGCTAGAGTTTTGCTTATAGATTTTGACCCACAGGGCAATGCAACCAGCGGTTTAGGCTTAATGCCGGACCAAATAGAAAACGATATTTATGATGTTATAGTAAACGGAGCAGATATTAACTCAGCTCTTTATCATACAGAAATAGAAGGGCTTGATTTAGTGCCTGCACGAATAGAGCTTTCTGCCGCAGAAGTAGAGCTTATTCAGGAACTTTCAAGGGAAACCAAATTAAAAAGGGCAATTTCAGAATTAAAAGAAAATTATGACTATATATTAATAGACTGTCCACCATCACTTGGGCTTTTAACAGTTAATGCCTTAACTGCATCAGGTTCAGTTTTAATTCCTATGCAGTGTGAATATTTTGCTATGGAAGGTTTAGGGCAGCTTTTAAATACAATTAACTTAATCAAGGAAAATTTAAACCCTGAATTAACCATTGAAGGAATACTGCTTACAATGTATGATGTTCGCAATAATCTTTCAAAAGAAGTAATGAATCAGGTAACTACACATTTTCCAGATAAAGCATTTAAAACAGTAGTGCCTAGAAATGTTGCTTTAAGTGAGGCACCAAGTTATGGCAAGCCTGTCATATTATATCAGGCAAAAGCAAGAGGCACAGAATGTTATATTGAACTTGCAAAAGAAATATTAAATAAAGCAAACTATCAGGAACAGGATAAACAATGAAAAAACCATTAGGACGAGGGCTTGACTCATTAATCCCACGCAGCAGTGAAGAAGCACAGGCAAAACACAGTGGTGTTGTTACATCAAACTATTTTGAGTTAGGGCTTACTGAGATTATACCAAATGATAATCAGCCACGCCGTGTTTTTGATAAAGAGCTTTTAGAAGAGCTGGCAGAAAGTATTAAGCTTAAAGGTGTAATTCAGCCTATTATAGTAACAAAGCTTGATAACGGCAAGTATATGATAATAGAGGGTGAGCGCAGGTGGCGGGCTTCTGGTATAGCCGGCAGGCAGAGTATCCCTGTTGTTGTCCGCAATACTGATACTGCAAAAGAGCGTTTAGAGCTGGCATTGATTACAAATGCTCAAAGGGAAGATTTAAATCCTGTTGAGCTTGCTGTTGCTTATAAAAAACTTATGGACGAGCACAGCTATAAACATGAGGATTTAGGGGTTATTGTTGGTAAAAGTCGTTCAGCTGTTACTAACAGATTAAGGCTTTTAAATCTTCCAAAAGAAGTGCTTGATTTAATAGAAAAAAAATATATTAGTGAAGGCCATGCAAGAGCACTGCTTTCTCTTGATGATAAATCAGAGATTATTCGTATTGCTAATATGATAAAAGATAAAAATTTATCAGTTAGAGATGTAGAAAATATGATAAAATCTCATAACAAACCGTCAGAAAAAAAAGAGATAAAGCATGATGCAAATCTAGTTAATCTTGTGCATGAGATGGAAGTATTTTTTAATTCAAAAGTAGATATTAAGCCGTCTAAAAAAGGCG
>CAMEZN010000333.1 GCA_945947845.1 uncultured Mucispirillum sp.
ACTGGCATAGCCAGTAGTTTTTTGTTTCGCTATGCTCAACTCTCTAAAGAGTTAAAAAAACCGCCGTATTTTAATACGGCGGATATTTTTATTATCTTATAAGCATTAATGAATGAATATGAATAAGGTTTAAAACCTATTACATCATACCCATGCCACCCATACCGCCCATGCCGCCCATATCAGGAACAGCTGGAGCTGCTTTTTCTTTAATTTCTGTGATAACTGCTTCTGTTGTAATCATAAGACCAGCAACTGATGCAGCATTTTGTAAAGCTGAACGAGTAACTTTTGTTGGGTCTATAACACCTGCTGCCATCATATCTTCATAGTTTTCTGTATAAGCATTGAAACCGTAGTTTACATTTTTGCTTGTTTTAATTTTATTTACAATAACACTTGATTCAAGACCTGCATTTTCAACAATCTGGCGTAATGGATATTCTAATGCTCTTGCAATAATATTTACACCAACCTGCTGTTCAGCAGAAACTTTTAAGTTTTTAAGAGCAGATGAACATCTTACTAATGCAACACCACCCCCCGGAACAATACCTTCTTCTACTGCTGCTTTTGTAGCTGCAAGTGCATCTTCAACTCTGTGTTTTTTCTCTTTCATTTCAGTTTCTGTTGCAGCACCTACTTTAATTACTGCTACTCCGCCGATTAATTTTGCAAGACGTTCTTGGAGTTTTTCTCTGTCATAATCGCTTGTAGTGTCTTCAATTTGTTTTCTGATTTGGTTAACTCTTGCTTTAATATCTTCTGTATTACCAGCACCTTCAACAATTGTAGTGTTATCTTTATCAATAACAACTTTTTTTGCTCTGCCTAAGTCTTCAAGCTCAACATTATCTATTTTGATACCTAAATCGTCAGTAATCACTTGGCCGCCTGTTAATACTGCAATATCTTTAAGCATTTCTTTTCTTCTATCACCAAAGCCCGGAGCTTTAACAGCAACACAGTTTAATGTGCCGCGAAGTTTGTTTAATACAAGTGTTGCAAGTGCTTCACCTTCAATATCTTCTGCAATAATAACAAATGGAGCATTAACTTTTGCAAGTTTTTCTAATACTGGAAGAATATCTTTCATATTAGAGATTTTTTTCTCATGGATAATAATATAAGCATTTTCAATAACAGCTTCCATAGTATCAGGATTATTTACAAAATATGGAGAGAGATATCCTCTATCAAACTGCATACCTTCAACTACATCTAAAACTGTTTCCATTGATTTATTTTCTTCAATAGTGATAACACCATCTTTACCGACTTTATCCATAGCTTTTGCGATAATACCGCCGATTTCGTTATCATTATTAGCTGAAATTGTGCCTACTTGTTCAATTTCTTTATTTGTGCTTACTACTTTTGAGATTTTTTGAAGTTCATTAATAACAGCTTCTACTGCTTTATCTATACCCCTTTTGATTTCCATAGGGTTTGCACCAGCTACAACATTTTTCATACCATCTCTATAAATATATTGAGCAAGCACTGTTGCAGTAGTTGTTCCGTCCCCTGCTACATCATTAGTTTTTGATGCAACTTCTTTAACCATTTGTGCACCAATATTTTCAAGTGGGTCTGCAAGTTCTACTTCTTTTGCAACACTAACACCATCTTTTGTGATTAATGGTGTGCCGAATTTTTTTTCTATAACAACATTTCTTCCTTTTGGTCCAAGGGTAACTTTTACTGCATTTGCAAGCTGGTCAACTCCACGCATGATAGCTTGACGAGCATCTTCACTGAATGTAATATTTTTAGCCATTTTATATATTCTCCTAAATAATTTTTAATTAAATATTATCCAATGATACCTAATATATCATCTTCTCTCATGATGAGAAGGTCTTCACCATCTATTTTTACTTCTGTTCCAGCATATTTGCTGAAAAGAACTTTATCCCCTGCTTTAACAGTTGGTTTTATAATATTGCCATTATCTAAATATTTACCTGCACCTACTGCAACTACTTCACCTTCTTGTGGTTTTTCTTTTGCAGAATCAGGAATAAATATACCTGATGCAGTTTTTTCTTCGCTTTCAAAGCGTTTAACAATTACTCTGTCTTGTAAAGGTTGGATTTTAGCCATTATACCTCTAAGCCTCCTGTATTTATATATTAATTATATTAATAATAATTTAGTGCACTTTTAATTAGCACTCATTCTTTCTGAGTGCTAATATTACAATGATAGCAAAAAAATGCAAGGGGAAATTTTAAAAATAATAAAAAAATTTTCATATTTATGACAAAATATACAAATTTTCTGCAAAAAAGCTATTCTTCCATATAGCCTAAGTCATAAAGGCTGGAATATTCGTTCTTGCATACTATTATATGGTCTCTCAGCTTAATGCCAAGAGTAGAAAGTGATTCTGCTATTATGTGTGTTAGCTCTATATCTTTTTTTGAAGGACTGCTGTCGCCTGACGGGTGATTATGGGCTATAATAACACTTACTGCCTTGTTTTTTAAAGCATATTCTGCTATCTGTCTAGG
>CAMEZN010000334.1 GCA_945947845.1 uncultured Mucispirillum sp.
GGTGTAATTTTTACTCATTATAAGCCGTAATTAATAATAGTTAAAACAGCAAATTTTGCTAAAATCATTATAATTAAAGCAAGCACAGAAACGATAGTCATAAGCATACATGCCTTAGGTATATCTTCCATATTTGGCTCTTTTTCATCATCACCTATATATTTTTTATCCACCATTTCACCAAAATATGAAGCAGGCCCACCAAGCTGTATACCTAATGCACCAGACATAGCAGCTTCTGGATACCCACTGTTTGGACTTGAATGGTTCCACCTGTCCCTAAGTAAAATTGCATAAGATTTTTTATAATTAAACCCAGAAAGAAGTGCTGCAAGCACATATAAAAAGCCAGTAATACGGGCTGGGATAATATTTAATATATCATCAATCCTTGCTGCTGCTTTTCCAAAATACTGATATTGTTTATTTTTATAACCTATCATAGAATCAAGAGTATTCACTGCCTTATAAAGCATACCAAAACTTGCTCCACCTATAAGCATATAGAAAAGCGGAGCAATAATACCATCACTTGTATTTTCTGCAACACTTTCAACAGTTGCTTTGACAATGCCTTTTTCTTCTAGATTTTCAGTATCTCTGCCAACTATATTGCTTAAACTTTTTCTAGCACCAGTAATAGAGCCTGTTGAAAGCTCTGTATATACTTTCATAGCAGCTTCTTTTAATGAGCCAAGAGCTAATATTTGAAAGCATAAAAAGATTTCTACAAATATACCTAATACCATGTTAATGCTGTAAAAAATACTTAAAATAATATATGGAATAAGAAATGATATTATAATAACAAATAATGTAAGCAGTGTTCCTGCAATTGTTTCTGAAACTGCACCTTTTCTAAATATTTTGCGAAGAGATATTTCCCCATATTTAATAATTTTTCCTATTAAAACAACAGGGTGTGGAATATTTTTTGGGTCCTTAAATATTAAATCTAAGATAAAAGCAATAATAAGCATAAATCCTATTTTCATAAAAACTCGCCTTGCACAGTTTGTGCTATAATTTTTCTATAATAATTAATTCTTTTGTATACTGGTTGTAATGAGCTTTATAACCTGCACCGTTATCTACATGATAATAATATATATCATCACTTTCACTGCACAGCATGGAAAAAAGCGACATAATCACTCCACCATGGCATACAAGCACTGCATTGTTAGCATCTTTTTTATCCATATATGCAATCATTTCAAAAAATGATTTTAATACCCGCATACTAAATTCTATACCACTTTCACCTTTTGGTATTTTTGCCCTGCCTTTTGTTTCTCTAAAATGCCTATATTCTTCTAAATATTCCAATTCATCATGGGTTTTACCTTCAAATATACCAAAATTCATTTCCCGCATATTTTTCAGCACTTCAAAACTATCATAAGGAAATATAATACCTGTTGTTTCTATACATCGTTTCATAGGGCTTGTAAAAATTATATCTCTATCAATATGTGCCTGTAAACCGTCCCATTTATTAAAAATTTGTTTTCTACCGTCTTCTGATAGTGGTAAATCAGTAGAGCCTACAAACCTGCCCTCTACATTATATTTGGTCTGCCCGTGGCGGATAAAGTATATTGTTTTCATAAATGAAGCCCCTTTATTACAGTAGGTATACCATAGTAAACTCTTATTACTCGTTTACTTTTTTCACTTAAAATAGAGAGTATTCTTCCAGTATATTCTCTCATTTTATTATCAATATCATTAATAGGCACTATGCCGCTGCCTACCTCACTGCATATTATTATTTCTACATTTGATGAAAGTATGGTTTCTATAAGTTTATTATAGTCATTAAGACCTGCAATAATCATTCTTTTTATAAGTATGTGAAGATTGTATATGCCTTTTTTATTAAATGCCTCATCTGCCAGACATTCTGCACCGTTTTGGAAATCACTTTCCTTTAAATTATAATATTTTAAGGCAAAATTAAGTTTTGAGTTATATGCTCCACCAATAATTAATTCCACAATACAAGCCTGCTTACACTAAAAAGTAAAAGGGTAAAAATTTCGTATATACATATACTAAACCCTGCTAAATCACCAGAAATACCACCAAATACTTTTTTAAAATACTTTATAAGTATAATAGATATTATAAGTAAAATCAATAAAAGTATTAAAGTGAATTTATAACCTATTAATGTATAAGTTAAAAAAGCAATAACTGCCAGTAAAGAAAAAGCATATATTAATAAAGCTTTTTTATTTTCTTTTGATGAAAATATGTATAAAAGCCCCCTATTTACAGATGATGGCACTAGTGCTATTAAAAAAAGGCTAAAAATCCTGCTTATAGTAAAAATAAGGATAAAAATAAATAAAGGGATATTTTCTCTATACATATTTTCAAAGCCTGCAAAAAGCACTATAAAATAAAGTATTGTATAGATTACAGCAAAAGCACCAGTATGAGCATCACTTAGAACCTGCCTTCGTTTTTCAATATCACCATGGCAGAAAACTGCATCTATTGTATCTG
>CAMEZN010000335.1 GCA_945947845.1 uncultured Mucispirillum sp.
ACTTGTTGAAAGCATATCTTTCATTTGCATACCGCGCATATTAAATGTTACTCTCATAATTATGCTCCATTCAACTGGCTTTTATACCATGTTTATATAATCACTTTTGTATATTTTTTATTAGCAATTTTGCTGCCAAATATAAGAAACATATGAAATGAATATTTTTCCTAAATGAATTTAATAATTTTGATATTATTAAATATTATTATTTGAAATGTTATACTTGATAATAATTAAAGGGGACTTTCGCCCCCTTCAATGACTACCTATATTTTATGGAAATCTGGAAAGGAAAATACTTACCCTTTCCAACTCTCACTTTTTGATAAGTGATAAAATTATACGATAATATTAATAGTAAAATTTATTATCTGCCTACTGAACCTAAACCATTAATTAATGTATTAAGCATTTCATCTACTACATTAATATATCTGGAATTAGCTTCATACATTCTTTGATAAAGCACTAAATTTACCTGTTCATCTTCTTCTGATACACCACGAATAGACATAAGCTGTGTATTTAATTCTTCATATGCCATTTGTGTTGTAGTTGTAAATGTATCTGCCTGAGATTTTGCACTACTCATTTCACCTATAAAGTATCCATAGAATGCACTAAATGTTACATTGCCTTTTACTGTGGAAAAAGATGTAGTCTGTAACTTTGATATTTTTAATGCATTAGTATTATCACCTTCTGCCCCAAACTCTGATGCAGCAATCAATCTTGGGTTTTCTTTAATAGAAGCATCAATACTTATATCTTTTGCACTGCTTCCTGAAAAAAATGAGTTCATACCAGTTGCCATTAAAAAATCTGATGTATCTTCACCAAAAGCTATATAACTGCCCGGTGCTGCCTTAATAGTAACTGTATTATCAATATTTAATGATGCACTTACATAGTTACCACCCTGCTGGTTAATTTTTTCAAGCACTGTTTTCAGTGTATCACTTTCATTTACTTGAATGGTAATTTTCTTAGTATCATATATTTCATTACCTTCTTCATCAGTTTTACCAGTAGGAGTAGAAACATTAATTTCAAATGAACCATTTTTTACAGGATAAGGAAGCCCGCCCTCAGTTGAATTTAAAGGATACTCTGGATTAATAACCTGTGTTTTACCTGTATATTCTGTTGCTTTATCAAGCCCCATACCTGTTGCATGTATTCTGTTTGTTTCTTCTATCATTTTTTTAGCCAGTGAATCTAAATCTGACTGATACTGTTTTAATTCATTATCTCTTACCTGTAATTGTGCCGCTATTGTGCCGCCTTTCATAAGAGATGTCATATCTATTGGTTTAGAATTTGGATTATCTGTTTTCCACATAACTTTTAAATGGTTATCATTTTCCGGGTCTTTCTCTGTTAAAAGCTGATGTGCTGTGCCGTTATCAACCAGTGTCTGACCATTCATATATACAGATACAGAACCATCTTCCCTTAAATATGTAGATATTTGTGTTTTTTCTGCCAGACTGTCAAGCAGACCATCTCTCATATCTCTTAACTCATTGGCAGGCTGCCCCATTGCTTCTGCTGAAACAATTTCTTTATTAAGCTTTGCTATTTGTGTAGTAAGTTCATTTATAGCATTAACTTCATTCTGAATATTAATATCACACTGTGTTCTTGCATCTTCTAAATATTGATAGCCGTCTTTTATTTTAGTTGCAAGAGTATCTGCTGCTTCTACAAGCACTGTTCTCTTAGTAAGAGATTCTGATGTATCATCAGGAGCAGAATTACTTAAATCCTGCCAAGCATTAAAATAATCTTTTAAAGCATCGCCTAAACCTGAACCAGACTCTAACTCATTAAAATAAAGCATTGCATTTTTTAATGTTGTGCTCATAGAGTTATAATATAAATAATTAGAATTAGAGTTGCGGACACTTTTTGCAAGCAGGTCATCATATTCCCGCCTGATACCAGCCACATCAACACCTTTACCAATTGCTCCATTATATGTATATTGCGGTTTTTTTGTTACAAGCTCTACTGTCTGCCTTGAATAGTTTTCTGTTTTCATATTGGCTATATTATTACCAGTTACAGAAATACCAACCTGAGCAACACTCATGCCGGAAACACCAGTCCATATCATTCCAAATAAATTACTCATATCACACCTCCTTTTAACCTGTTATCTGTAAGGCAGAAGGCATAGATACAGTAGATTTATCCATACCATATTTATTGGCTGGCACAAAACCCATTTTTGATTTTATATCACTGATAATTTTAAGATTTGTATTGTAAATGACTTTTAAGGAAACAGTTATTTGAGAGATATCTGCTACTAATACTAAAAGCTCATCTCTTAATTGAGTAAGCTCATTCTTACATTCTTCATCATCTATTCCTTCAATAATTGCAAGAACAGTATCATCATTAAGAGAATATTCTTCTTTTATCCGCAAAGATATTGTTTTACGAGCTTCTTCAAGCAGTTTTTCTTTTTTAGAAAGCTGCTCTTTTGTTTTATTAAGCTCT
>CAMEZN010000336.1 GCA_945947845.1 uncultured Mucispirillum sp.
ATTAAAAAAAAAAGCAACAACAAACACTGGTGAACAAAACAACAATAACAAAAATAAGTTAAAAAATCACCTTGTTTCTGCTGGTAAAATTCACTTTGAACCATTAGGTGTTTATGCAGGCAAAAGCAATAGCATAGAAAATGTTAAAGAAGGGGCTATCATAGGCATACCAAATGACCCTACAAACGGTGCAAGAGCTTTATGGTTGCTTGATGAACTTGGTATCTTAAAAATAAATAAAAATAAAGGCTTTGAAGCTACTGAACTAGATATTATTGATAACCCAAAAAAAATATCAATTAAAGCAATGGAAGCTGCTCAACTTCCTGTAAGCCTTCCAGATTTAGATTTTGCAGTTATTAACGGCAACTATGCCCTTGGTGCAGGTATTCTTGATAAAGTAATTATTACAGAATCTAGTCAATCAACATCTGCATCTACTTTTGGAAATATTGTTGCAGTCAGGGAACAGGATTTAAATAATCCACAAATACAAAAAATTGTAGAAATATTAAAAAGTGAACCTGTAAAACAATATATTCATGATACATATAAAGGTGTTGTAATACCATTAGACTAATAAAAAGCTGCCTTATATTCCACATATAAGGCAGTTTCTACTATATTTCCTTTTTTGACCAACTGATAAAGAGAGATAGATATTATGGCAAATATTGAAGATTATATTTTATGGCGGGGAGATTTAACAATCAACCAAGCTCCTTTTAATAATGTTGATAATTTAATCCTTTCAAACCTTATTTACCTTATTTTTAAAGACATTGTCCCTGAACTTTCTGAGACAAAACTTTCTATTTTAGATAAATTTACTGGTATTTTTAAACAGAACAGCAGTCAAGATAAAAACTATATAACAATACATGATGCTATTGCTGATATGAATATACAAACAGAAGGTAAAAACCGTATAAGAGTTACAAAAGATATTGAAATGGCAATAAAACTTGCTAACACAAACAGATTTGGCAATATGAAATTAATGTATTATGTAGACAAATATGATGAAGATATTGAAACACAGTTTGCAGCAATAACTGTCGTTATGGAAGATAATACTGCTTATATTGCATACCGTGGCACAGATACTAGCCTTGTAGGCTGGAAAGAAGATTTTAATATGAGCTTTATGGATAAAGTGCCAGCACAGGCAGAAGCATTAAAATATCTTCAAACAGTTTCTTCTCTTATTAATATGCCACTAAGAATAGGTGGACATTCAAAAGGCGGAAATCTGGCTGTTTATTCTGCTCTACATATTGATAAGAGTGTTCAGGATAGAATTATAAGAGTTTATAATAATGATGGCCCGGGATTTAAATCAAGCATAATAGAAACAGCAGAATATAAAGCTTTGCAGGATAAAATAGATACAATTGTGCCGCAAACTTCTATTATTGGTATGCTTTTGGAGCATGAAGAAGAATATATTGTTATAAAAAGCAATGAAACACTTATTATGCAGCATGACCCTTACTCTTGGGAAGTTTTAGGGGCTGATTTTGTAAAAATGGAAGGCACAACTTCTAGTTCACACTTAATAGATACTACTCTCAGACAGTGGATTAATGATATGACTATTGAACAAAGAGAGCAGTTTATTGATTTATTATGGGAAGTAATGGGAGCTACAAAAGCAAAATCTTTTCCAGAAATGGCAGAAAGCCTTTTTGCTAATGCTGTTAAAATTGGGAAAAAAATTAACCAGCTTGATGATAAATCAAAAGAAATACTTTCTACAACACTATCAATGCTTGTAAAAAGTGCTAAAAATGCTCTTATGGAAGGGTTTAAATAAAAAAATATTAAATAAATGGTGAATCATGAAAAAAATATTCTTATTTACAATTATGATGTTTAGTATAACTGGAAGTGTATTTGCTGGTGAAACAGTAATTCAAAAAATATATTATGATACTGGTGAATTAAAATGTGAAATTCCAGTAAAAAATAATGTGAAACATGGAGTAGTTCGGTGTTACTATAAAAGCGGAGCTTTACAAGTCCAGTTTACTATGAATAATAATAAAGAAGATGGTATTACTAGATTCTATTATGAAAATGGTAAACTAAAATCAGAAGCTCCTTTTAAAAATGGTAAAAAAGAAGGAACAGTAAAATATTATTATGAAAATGGTGCTTTTAGCAGCGAAACTCAGTATAAAAATAATAAAAGAAATGGAAAAGAAATAAAGTATAATAGAGATGGAAGTATTTTTGCCATAGTGATTAATAAAGATGATAATGTAATCAGCGGAGAATGTGGCAACGGCAGGAAATGGAATAATGCAGAAATTCATAACTGGAACAATGATTTAAGTGTTAGTTGTTCACAATAGCTGAAATATTACAAAAATATAGTTTAAAAAAATTGTATGTATTTAACTAACTTTTTTAATATCATAACCTGCCTTTAAAAAAGGCAGGTTATTTTTTATTTAGGCTATGTCACAACAAACGGTTGATTTTTGACGAGAAATAGCGCATAATAA